>JAILHV010000056.1 GCA_024695625.1 Treponema sp. | reverse complement strand
AAAAAAGCATTTACAGATTTTGAGGATTGCTTGCAGTCTCAATGTGCAAAAGAGGTCAATGCAGAATACATAATAACACGAAATGTAGGGGATTATTCAGAATCAGAGATAAAAGCGATTTTACCCGCTGATTTCTTGGATTTGATGAAAGCTGTTTAGTAAAGCCCTGCGGTTAATACATATGCCGATTTGCACAAGCTAATTGACAAATAACGCGTCCCTGTCATATCCAAGCAGCGGGGTGGTGGCATAATAAGTTGACAAAGTGATAGAACATGGTAGAATATAAGATACTTGTATGGAAGTACCAATAAATGAGAGTCTACCTACTCCGTATATGATAATTACAAGATTTATTGACAAAATAAAATTTTACAATGTAGATGGACGACCGTATTATGATGAACCAGTTGCATTATCTACAGAAAATTTTATTTTAATAAATAGAAGAGAAAAAAAATATATTAAGTCAATAAATCTCGAAGCAATTACTACTTTACAAAAACGGATTGAATCTGCAAAGCAATCTAAAACAAATATTAGTGATAAATAACCTAATTGGAGGAACAGCATGGATAATCCGGTAATTCTTTCTACCACACACAGTCTTGAAGGATATTCTATTATTGAGTATAAGGATGTCATTTCTGAAGAAGTAGTTTTTGCCAACAAATTAATATCTCAGTTTAAGAATATGGTAAATGATTTCTTTTCTGCGGTGGATTCATTATTTTATGATACGGAATTGTCGGGAACTTCTGTTGCAATTCTGAAAGCAAAAGAATATGTTAAAGATAAGTTAAGGGCTAAAGCAGCGTCTATAGGCGCAAACGCTGTAGTAGGTATAGATTTTGAAACATCGATTGGAGCAAGTTCAACAAATATAAGGGTATCAATAAACGGAACGGCTGTAATTGTTAAAAAACTTGCAGACATAAATCGAGAAGCTGAAGAAGAAAAAAGGCGTGAAGAAGAAGAAACTCTTAGGCAGCAGAAAATTGCAGCAGATCGGGAGAAGTTCAAGGATTCTAAAAATTTCATTTATAAAGATCATGAAGAAACTCTAAACACCTTTAAGACTGCAAAAGAAATATATGAATATCTTGTCAGCTTAAATATACAGGATGAATATATAAATAGTACGGTTCTTCCAGAAATACAAAAAATATCAGAAGTTGAGCGCTTTTATGGCAATAAAATGACTGGTGCGCTGAATAAACTAAAAGAATTGACAAATCGAGAAAAATAATTACTGTGTTTGCAGATTCCTTGGCGGAGGCCTGTAGCGCGGATTGGAGGGGGCCGAAGGCGTGCGTAGCACCGCGCCCGGTTAGGGGGCAAGCCCCGGAAAGCCGGATGTGGGATTAGTTACGGGGTAGCGGGAGGAAGCGGCGGTAAAAGGTGGGGTCTAGCTCCAAAAAAGAATTAAAGTTATCTACTATAATATGTCTTGTTCCTGCGTTGCTTTTTTGTCCGTAAATTGTTAGAATGGGAGGAAGTGAATGGAGTAGAACATGGGCAAGATTTCTTTTGCGGAGAAAGTAAAGTCGATTTTTAGCCGCAGTAAGATTCAGGATGAGAATTTTTTTGAGGACCTTGAGGATGCGTTGATTGAAGGCGATATTGGCGCTAAGACTACGGTGGAGATTATTGATTCGCTTGAGGAAAAATGCCGCGAGAATAAGTCCCTTGACGAGCATTCAGCCCTTGAGGAGCTTAAGAAGATGCTGCTTCCGCATTTGAGGCAGGCAAATCTTGACGTTCAGGACGGCAAGGTGAACGTTTGGATGATTCTTGGCGTTAACGGCGTGGGAAAGACTACCAGTGCGGCAAAGATTGCAAAGTTTTATGCGGATAAAGGTACAAATGTGATTCTTTCTGCTTCCGATACATTCAGGGCGGCGGCTGTTGACCAGATTTCCATGCACGGTGAGAGGCTTGGCATTCGCGTTGTTAGGCACCAGATGGGTAGCGATCCTTCTTCCGTTGTTTTTGATGCGGGGGAGGCTTGCAGGGCAGCAGGCGGCGGTCTTGTGATTGCCGATACTGCGGGAAGGCTTCACAATAAGGAGAATCTTGTTAACGAGCTTAAGAAGATTGACCGTGTTGCTTCTTCCAAGGCTGATCCTGGATGCTACAAGAAGATTCTTGTGGTGGACGCTACTACGGGGCAGAATGCGCTTAGGCAGGCAGAGGTCTTTAACGAGGCTGTTGGTCTTGATGCCGTTGTCCTTACAAAGTACGATTCTACTGCAAAGGGCGGTGCTCTTGTTCCTATTGGGAAGGAGCTGGGGCTTCCTTTTGCTTTTGTGTGCACCGGCGAAAAATACGGCGACATTTCTTTTTTTGATCCGGATTCTTATCTTGACGAATTCCTTGGGCTTTAGGGCGCTTTCTTGCTTTTTTTGCTTGGCGGTCTAGCTGTTTGGCACTTTAGCGGTTTTCGTGCGGATTTTTCGTAGGGTTTTTGCGTATGGATTTTGAAGCGGTAATCCTTTCCTTTTATTTGCTTTTTCCTCAGGTTCATCCATGGCAGCCACGCTTTGATTCTGCCTTTAAGAAGGATGGGCTTTCTGTTAACGTTAGGCAGGACGTTAGAAAGGAAATTATTGGCGTGCTTGATTCCTACAACAAGGCACTTGTTCCGTCAGACGCTTCCATTCCGGTGGACGACAGCATTTTGGACACTCTGGGCACTGTTGCGGTGCAGTACAAGAATTCCAGCGGCAAGCTTAGGCTTTTTGAGTATGGTGACGAGCAGCTTGCCCTTACGCCTTCCGTGAACGGCGGCAGGGGGATTGTAAGCGTTAACGGCTCCTACGTTACGCGCACCCTTTACGACGAGGCCTTTAGGAAGACGGAGAGGATTTCCTGGAAGCAGGGGGCGGGGCTGCCTTTTATTGCAAACAGGAAGACTTATCTTTACCGCGATCCGCTTCCCAAGCAGGGTTTTCTGAAGAAAAATTCAGGCGGGAGGAAGGGTGCTTCTTCCGGGCAGAATTCGGGCGGACAGTCCGTGCCTGAGCCTTCAAAGGAGCTTGACCGTTATTCAAGGACGCCGGTTAGCCTTTGGGACGAGGATTTTGAGAAGAAGAAGATTCAGGATGTGAAGTTTGATTCCCGGGGGAATCCCGTTCGCATAGATTTTTACGATGTTGTTACGGATGAAGAGAGCAAGAAGGAGAGCAAGCTTCTTGTAAAGACGAGGCTTTCTTCTTTTGACGGCAGCGACAGGGTTATTTCCGAGGAGGAGAGGCTTTTCTTTAAGAAGATGGATCCCCTGCGGCAGACTTTGACCAAGGATGCATTTATTACTAGAAAGAACGTGTACGCATACAAGCCGTCTTCGGACATTCCCGACTGCAAGTTTTATGAGGACGGGGTTTTAAGAATGGAGACTGTATACAGCAAGAACGAAAACTATACGGAAACCATTTATTTTGACGGGGGTTTTTCCATAAAGGCCATTTACAAGGATGGCGTTAAGGTAGAGGAGATTGCCTATTCAGGCGGCAATGAAGAATACAGGAGAAAATTCAATGACAAGTAGGAAGATTTTTTCTTCGCTCAAGTGGATTTATTATGTCTCCAGAAGGTTCAGCAAGGTGGACAGGAAGGGACGCACTGCGGTCACGTCTGCCCTTGCTTCTTTGGGGGTGGGCTTTGGCGTGCTTGCGCTGGTTGTGGTAATAGGCGTGATGAACGGTTTCCAGATGGAATTTATAGATGCGATTATGGAGATAAGTTCCTACCATGTCCGTGTGGAGAACGTTGACGACTACGAGGGGTTTTCCGCCTGGTGCAGGGAGCAGAAGGTGCAGGTGAGGGGAAGCACTTCCTTTTACGAGGCACAGGCCATGGCGGTTGGTCCTTCCGGCAGCGAGAGTGCGGCTTTGATCCGTGCGGTGGGAAAGGACGTTATGACGGACGACCCCGGCTTTGCTTCCGAGGTTCGCATGGTTTCAGGCTCCTTTGACCTGTCTGCACAGGATTCAATCGTGCTTGGAAGCGAGCTTGCCCGTTTGCTTAAGGCCAGGGTTGGCGACAGCGTTAACATTTTTGCCCTTAGCGGTTCAAGTGACGTTAGCCTTTTTTCTTCGGACAGGAATTTCACTGTGACCGGAATCTTCCACAGCGGCTATTCGGACATAAACGCAAGCTTTTCCTTTATAAACACCGAGGCAGGCCAGGCGAATTTTGGAAAGGGTGCAAAGAAGGTGATTGGCGTTAAGCTTGCAGATTCAAACCGTGATGCACTATTCATAAGCGGGGTGGAAAAGGCTTTTCCCCAGGCAAAGGCTGAAAGCTGGAGGAATTTTAACCGCTCCTTCTTTGGTGCCCTCAGGGTGGAAAAGAACATAATCATGCTTCTGGTTCTCCTTATTTTTGTGGTTGTGGCGGTGAACATTTACAATGCCATGCGCAGGATGGTCTACGAGAGGCGTGAGGAGATTGCGGTGCTGAGTGCGCTTGGGGGGACAAAGCCCCAGGTTCAGGCGGTCTTCATCGTAAAGGGCTTTACCACGGGCTTTTTTGGTGCAGTTCCAGGTCTTATTGCGGGCCTGCTTTTGTGCGCAAACATGGGAAGCGTATTCATGTTCCTTTCAAAGGTCCAGTTCTATGTGACCTACTTTTTTATGATGGTTGCAAACCCTTCCAATGCGGCCTATCTTTCGGAAAACCCCATGTTCAGGATTTATGCCTCCATTCCGGCGCGTACCGTCTTCAGCGAGGTGATTTCAATATTTTTCTTTGGCATATTTTCTTCGCTTGCCTCGTCTTGGCTTGCGGGGCGGGAAATACTAAAGCTAAATGTTTCGGAGGTTCTTAGGGATGAATGATTCAAAAGATATAATCGTGCGCGTGGAGAATTTGGAAAAGACCTACCGCACCCAGATAGAAAGCCTTACTATACTCAAGGACCTCAACATGAGCGTTCCCAGGGGCTGCAAGTGCGTTATTGTGGGAAGGAGCGGCAGCGGAAAGTCCACCCTGCTGAATATAATCGGCGGATTGGACAGCGCAACATGCGGTTCAGTTACCGTGGACGGCATTCAGGTTGCAAGCATGGCGGAGGAGGAGCTTACCCACTACAGGCAGAAGGTTCTTGGGCTTGTATTCCAGTTCCACTACCTGCTTAAGGATTTTACCGCTTTGGAGAACGTTTTTCTTCCCTGCTACATGGCCGGTGAAAAAAAGAAGGCGGCTCTTGAAAGGGCAAAGTCACTTCTGCGCGACGTTGGGCTTGAGGACCGCATGAACCACCTTCCCTCCGAGCTTTCTGGCGGGGAAAGGCAGAGGGTTGCGGTTGCGCGCTGCCTTGTTAATGACCCTGAGCTTATCCTTGCCGACGAGCCAACCGGAAACCTTGACCCTGCAAACGCGGCTCTTATCGGAGACCTTTTGTTCAGCATGGCGGACAAGTACAAAAAGACCCTTATCCTTGTTACCCACGACATGAACCTTGCTTCCAAGGGCGACGTGCGCTACTTCATAAAAGACGGAAAGCTTTCTTCCGCGGACGGGGCAGCGGATGCTGAAAATTCGGGGGAAAGCCAATGACCTTGCCATCAAGCCTTTTGTATGCGCTCAGGATTCTTTTTCCCAAAAGCTCGCCAAAGTCTTCTTCAGGAAGAAAGAGCAACGGTGAGAGGAGCCTTGCCGGTGCCTTGCTTTGCATTGGGCTTAGCCTTGTGCCCCTCGTTTCCGTTCTTGTAATAAGCGACGGCATGATTCAGGGCATTACGGGGCGTCTGATTGGGCTTTATTCCCAGGACATTGCCGTCTTTCTTGACATGTCTGCCTGGCAGGAGAAACACGGGGAAAAGATAACGGAAAAGGACTGCATGGACATTGCCCAGCGCCTTTCCCTTGTTGAAGGGGTTACAGACGCTTTTCCCGAGCTTGATTCAACTGCCCTTGCTGCGGGAAAGTCTGCCCGTTCAGGTGCCAGCGTACGTGCGGTCCAGGGGGATATTTTTAGCGCAAACAAGTCTTTTGCCTCGCTTTTTAACCTGGTGGAAGGCTCTGTGGAATTGGGGCCTGATTCATCTGGAAAAAACAGGGCTGTCCTTTGCAAGAAGATTGCGGACGACCTTTGCCTCCATGCCGGTGACAGCCTGCGCCTTATCTGCGTGAACAAGACTGCAGGCGGTTCGCTTAGCCCGCGTATGGTTCCATTTACGGTTTCGGGAATCGTTTCCTCCGGCTATCAGGAGCTTGACGCGCTGTGGATTTTCATTCCCATTGAAGCCGGAATAGAGAATTTTTCTCCCGCGTCATCCAAGCTTTCCTTTGGGCTTAAGACCGCAGATTCATTTTCCCCCGAACTTATGAGGGTAAAGGATAACGTCATAGACGACGTATTTGGCTTTGCAGGCAACGAGGAGCTTGACGGGGCAACCATTTGGACATGGAACGACCTTAATTCCGCCCAGTACCAGAACTATTCTTCCACAAAGGCCCTTCTGCTTCTTATTATGCTTCTGATTGTCCTTGTTGCAAGCGTAAACATAAGCTCAGCTTTGGTTATGATTGTTATGGAAAGAAGGAAGGAGATTGCAATACTCAAGAGCGTGGGTGGAAGTGCTGCGGGAATCACCATGGCCTTCCTGCTTGCGGGTTTTTCTGCCGGCTGCGGAGGGGTGCTGCTTGGAATTCCCCTGGGCCTGCTTGCGGGTGTTAACATAAACACAATAATTAAATTTATGGAAAAAATAATAAACTTTTTCGTAAAATTTTTGTATATTTTGGTTAATGCGGACCTTTCTACTTTTAAGGGGGTAAGGCTTTTGGATCCGGCCTTCTATCTTCAGGACATACCGATTTCGGTGCCCTTTAGGGAGTTGCTGGTCATCGCCTTTGGCACGCTTTTGCTTTCGCTTGCAGTGTCGGCCATTCCTGCTGTAAAAGCCGGGCGGGAAAAGCCGCTTGACACTTTGCGCAAAGTGTAAAAAGCAGTATAATATAGGGAAGTATTCCTAAGGACAAGAGGTTTTTATGACTTGTGATTTTTGCCATGAGCGCGAGGCAGTTATTTTTCTCGAACAGGTAAACGGCAACGGCCAGAAGCGGAAAATCAGTATATGCCGGGAATGTGCCCTTGCACACGGAATAAGCCCAGACCCCAAGAGCATAGAGTCTTCAATCGGGGATCTTTTTAGGGAAATCAACGCCTTTAGCCGCAGGATTGCAGCGGAAAATTCACGCATGTGTCCTGTCTGCGGCATGGGAATCGTAGAACTTAGGAAAACAGGCAAGGCTGGCTGCCCGGAGTGCTATGCAATTTTCAAGGATGACATAAAGAACCTTCTCAAAAAGAACGGAATAAACGGCTCCTATACCGGTTCCATGCCGGAGCGTCTTTCCGGGGTGCATTCAGTCCTTAACGACAGGATTGTCCTGCAGAACAAGCTGAACGATGCCGTGGCCTCGGAAGATTATGAAAAGGCTGCCATGTACCGCGACTACCTGCATGCGCTGGAAAAGTCACCTGTTTCCGGCGGGGATGACATGGAAAATCAGCCTGAGCAGGGCGGAATTGACGGAGGGGCTGAATAATGGAATCGGAAAGCGATGCCTGGTATACGGACAAGGGCAGCGAAGCAGACGTAGTTCTTTCCACTAAGGTTCGCATTGCCCGCAACCTGGCAAATTTTCCCTTCCCGGTAAAGATGAAGGGCAGGGATGCGGAAAGGGTTCAGTCCCTTGTTTTTGATGCCTTTAACCACCTTGAGAACGGCGAGAAATTCCAGGCGGTCCAGGCGGACAAGCTTGACGTTTTGAGCAGCCATATCCTTGAGGAAAGGGGTATTGTTACTCCCTCGGAACTTTCTGCAGCAACCAAGGACACAGGCATAATTCTGCGAACGGACGGACGGGTTTCCTGTACGGTAAACGTTGTGGACCATGTGCGCATATCGTCGTTTGTTGCAGGCATGGAATTTGACAGGGCCGTAAAGCTTGCCAAGGACGTTGACAGCGGCTTGCAGAAGTCCGTCCAGTTTGCGGCCAGCTACGACTTTGGCTACCTTACGTCTTCCCTGACCGATGCAGGCAGCGGTGAAAAGATTTCCCTTAAGGTTCACCTGCCTTCAATTTCTGCTTTGGGAAGAATCGGAAGCCTTATTATGGAGATGAACGAGAGGGGCATTGGCTTTGCGGCAGCTTACGGTGCTGGCTCTACAGGCTTTGTCAGCGGTATGGAAAAGGGGGCATCCTTGGGAGCCTATTACGAGATACGCTCCATGGACAGCCAGTCCGGCACAGAATTTGACCAGATGACTTCCATTGCTTCTGCGGCAAAGAAGCTTGTGGAATACGAGCGTTCTGCCAGAAAGGAATGTGCCTCTTCCATGCCGAGCGACATAAGGAACTTTCTTTTCCGCTCGCTTGCATTGGCTCGTTCAAGCCTTTTTATCCCCCTGCGTGAGGCGGTAGAAATAATCAGTGCCGTAAAGTGGGCACTGGACATGAACCTTTTGACCGGCATAGACGACAGCGTGCTTTTCGCGCTTTTGTACCGGATTCAGGAGGCTCATCTTGAATACGTGCTAAAGAACGGCTCGTTCAACTTTGAAAAAGACGTAAGCGGTACTGTAAAAAAGAACGGAAGGCTCCGTGCACTTATTTTGCAGGAAGCTTTTGAAGATATAAAACTTATGGTTTAGGGAATTCACCCCTGCCACTGGAGGCCCTATGGCTAAGAAACTTTCCCCGCGCGCCCAGCGGCTTATTATTGCCCTTGGCCCGGATGAAGCATATAACATTGGCGCAAAGGTGCTCGACGTTGAGCACATCCTGCTTGCCCTCCTCAAGTCTGCTGACGGTCTTGGATATTTTTCCCTCAAGGCCATGCGCATCAACGTGCTTACCATGCAGCTCACCATAGAACAGAGCATGACTGCCCGCATACCCAATACGGAGCTTTGTGACCTGCCCCATTCTGCAAGGCTTAGGGCTCTGCTTGCCAATGCAGAAAGGGAAGCGGATGCAATGGGTTCAGACTACGTGGGAACAGAGCATCTTCTCCTTGCTGCAGTTGCGGAAGAAAAGTCGCTTGTAAACTCTTACTTTGCAAAGGCAGGGATTGGGCATTCCCAGGTAAGACAGGTGGTTCTTGACGTGCAGAAAAAAGTTCCTTCGTCTGCAAGACAGGACAATGCATCAGGCTTTTACAGGGAAAACGGGGATGCCGTGCCCTACATGTCCGACGGAAGCGAGCAACGCCGCCAGTTCAACAAGAACGGAATTCTGGCCCACTTTAGCCGTGACCTTACAGAAGAAGCCTCTGACGAAGACGCAGATCCAGTCATTGGCCGCAGGGAAGAAATCCTCCGCGTAATAAGAATCCTCAGCCGCCGCACAAAGAACAACCCAGTTCTTGTAGGCGAACCCGGTGTAGGAAAGACAGCCGTTGCAGAAGGCCTTGCCCAGCAGATTGTCAAGGGAACCGTCCCTGCCTGCCTCCTGCACAAGCGCATACTCTGCCTTGACCTTGCTGCCATGATTGCCGGAACAAAATATCGCGGTGAATTTGAAGAAAGGCTCAAGCGCGTGATGAAGGAACTCAAGGAAAACCGCGACATAATACTTTTCATCGACGAACTCCACACGATAATCGGTGCGGGTGGCCCAGAAGGCTCCATGGATGCAAGCAACATGCTAAAGCCAGCCCTCAGCCGTGGTGAAATCCAGATAATAGGTGCAACCACCACAAAGGAATACCGCAAGTACATAGAAAAGGACAGTGCCCTTGCAAGAAGGTTCCAGAAGGTCGTTGTAGAGGAACCCGGTGAAGCCGAATCAATGGAAATCCTTGACGGACTAAAGAAAAAGTACGAGGAATTCCACCACGTAAAATACGAAGACGGAGTTACCGAGCTAATCGTAAAATACAGCCGCCGCTACATTGCCGAGCGATTTTTGCCGGACAAGGCCATAGACATACTTGACGAAGCAGGGGCCGCAAAAAAAATCGAAGAAACTGAGCCCCCAACGGAACTTGCCGAACTGGAAAAGACCATAGCCCAGCTTTCGGAAGAAAAACGCCAGCTTGTTCAGGACCAGGACTACGAAAAAGCCGCATTTGTCCGCGACAAGGTGGCTGAACTCCGCCGCCGCAAAGATGAATTCAATGCAAAGTGGAAGGAAAAGGGCCTTTCGGGAAGAAAGACGGTAACAAAGGAAGATGTCTGCGCAATAATAAGCACCATGACAGGAATCCCGGTGGAACAGCTTGACTCCGGGGAGACAAAAAAGCTTTTGGAAATGGAAAAACTCCTCCACAATGACGTTGTGGGACAGGACGAGGCCATATCCTTAATAAGCAGTGCCGTCCGCAGAAGCCGTGCTGGTGTCTCCTCGCTAAAAAGACCGGTCGGTTCCTTCATATTCCTTGGCCCAACCGGCGTGGGAAAGACCCAGCTTGCAAAGGCCCTTGCAAAATTCCTCTTCGGCACGGAAGATGCCCTTATCCGCGTGGACATGAGCGACTTTATGGAAAAGCAGAACGCATCCCGCCTGGTGGGTGCCCCGCCTGGATACATAGGCTACGATGAAGGCGGAATGCTCACGGAAAAAGTCCGCCAGCACCCCTATTCCGTCGTCCTCCTTGACGAAATAGAAAAGGCCCACCCGGAAATCTTTAACCTGTTGCTCCAGCTTTTGGAAGAGGGGGAACTTAGCGACAACCTTGGCCATACGGTCAGCTTCAGGAGCACGGTCATAATCATGACAAGCAACGCAGGCTCCCGCGAAATAAAGGCAGACACTAAGCTGGGCTTTGCATCTTCAAAAGACGGCCTTTTGCCCTACAGCGAGCTCAAGGCCAGTGCACTGGAAGAGCTAAAGAAACTCATGCCGCCGGAACTTTTGAACCGCATAGACGATGTCGTAGTATTCAACGCGCTCACAAAGGAAGAGGTCAACGCAATCCTCGACATACAGATGAGGGAGCTCGAAGACCGCCTTATGGAGCAGCAGCTGAGCATAGTCCTAAAGCCCAAGGCCCGCGAATTCATGGTGGAAAGGGGCTACGAACCGTCAATGGGTGCCCGCCCAATGCGCCGCCTTATTCAGAGGGACATCGAGGATGCCGTTGCAAACCTTCTGCTGACGGGAAAGAGGGGAAACGCCACGCAGATAGTCATAAACAGCGACGGAGAAAGCCTGAGCGTGCACTTCAACAAGCCCAGGAAAATAGCTGCCCCGGCACTTCCCCAGCTGGTGGAAAAGGTGGAAAAATAGGATTTTTTTCTATTTTTGCGGCAGTTTTTTTTGCTAGGGGCTTTCCGGGGTTCCGCGCTAACCGCGCTCCATTGCCGCCGTGCGGCAACGCACTTTCGTGCGCCCCTCCAATCCCTGCCGTGCCTTATGGAGCTGTACGCTTTTACCATAGCGCCAAGGAGGGCGCGTTATTTTGTTACTTGACCCAATACAAACGAGGTGTATATTATGAAAGAATTCTTGACCTATGAGACAGTAAGGAATAATGCCCTAAAGCTTGCCCACAAGCTCTATTTTGAGGACGCCTTTGTGCCAGACGTTATCTATGCTTCGCTCAGGGGCGGGGCATACATGGCAAACGTCATAAGCGAATACTACAAGGTTGCCCTTAACGGCAAGAAAAACATTCTGTATGCTGCGGTTGTTGCCAGAAGCTATTCCGACGTTAACAGCCAGAGCGCAGTCCGCGTTGACGGCTGGACTTATTCACCTGAGTACCTTAGGCAGGGAGACAAGGTCCTTATCGTGGACGACATCTACGATTCAGGCCTTACCTTGAACCACCTGGTAAAAATCATCATGGAAAAGGGCATTTCCCGCGAAAACATAAAGGTTGCCGTTCACGACTACAAGGTTTACTCCTACAAGCCGGTACTCTCGATAATTCCTGACTATTGCTGCAGAAAAATACCTGTTCCATCACCCGATAAAAACCGATGGATAAATTATAACAGTCATGAACTGGTAGGCCTTACGCCGGAAGAGAGGGAGCAGCAGTTTTACGCTTCTTCCCCGGAACTTAAGCCGGTTCTTGAAGACGCATTTAACAGCAGGTAGCGGAGTGAATATTTTGATTGGAAAATTGGCGGGAATTCTCAAAAAGCGCGTGGCATCCTCATGCCTTTTTTGCGCACTGGGCATTTTTTTTGCCTTACCTGTGTTTTCCCTTACGCAGGAGGATATTTTAAGTCCACTTCAAGGTGAGTGGAGCAACGTTCAGGCCCTTGTCGTAGACAGCAGGGAGCCCTGCGGAATCTACTATTCACTTACCGGAAGCGACCCGCTTGTTTCCGGCTTTGCATACGACCGCCCGGTTGTAATAGAAGAAACTGGCAACGTAAAAATCCGCATTACGGCGGTTTACCCGGACTCAAGGCGTGACGACTTTACCGTGGAATACACCGTAAAAGAACCAGCTCCTGCCGATGCCAAGAATTCAGGCCTTTCCGACGAGGCAAAATCCTTTATAGATTCAATCTGCCAGAATCCGCTAAGGAACTATATTTCTGGAGACACATTCCCCATCCCCAAGGAATTCAAGTATTCATTTTTTAACGGTGAAAAGCCTACAATCCTGGGAACGGATCTTTTTATAGACTCAAAAAACCTTCTTGAACGCTACATGCCCTGCACCATAGAAGATTCAAGCGGCAATAGATGGCATTTTGTAATCCACGTGGTTCCCGCCCTGGACAACAAGGAATCCATAACATCCGAAAAGCTTCAGCAGGATTTGCCCTTCATGCTTGTGGACTGGGAAAACTTCTATTACACAGGCAGCGGCCTCATCTACCAGATAGACGACCTTTACTGGAGCGGCGTACACCAGAAGATTGTTCTTGACCGCTCGGTACCGCACACGGTAAGCTTCCAGTCCATCTCTTTTGAAAAGGGCAACCCCATTACAACATACACCATTCCTCCAATGCCAAAGATAAAGAAAGAAAACACGGACGGCGGCGGAGAAGTTTTTTCCATCGATGAATCCTGGAACGGAGTGCCATTCCTTATTGGACCTTCCAGGGCAAGCCTTTCTGCAACAAATGTGTCCAAGGGCTTTTACAAGAAAATTTATGCCGACACATTTTTTGGCGACGAGATAAAAGACGGTTTTACCGCAGGAATTTACTACGGCGGAATCTACCAGGGGCCTGTAAAGGTTGAATGCACGCTGGACAAGTTCCCGCCAAAGCCACCTGTAATACATTCAGCAGGCAAATACAAGAGGGGCTCTTCTTCCTCCAGCATAGTAATAGAAGCTCCAGAGGGAGATGCAATCTTCTATTCTGTAAGCGAACCCCTTGTTTCCGAAGAGGGATTTTCCGGTGCAAACGAAAAGGCCTTTGCTTCCGTACCGACTGGTGATTTTGCAGCCTATTCCGGTAAGCCGCTGGAACTTAATTCCGTAAACGAAAACGCAACCTTCTACAAGATTCAGGCTTATTGCCAGGACAAGAAGGGCAACAAGAGTGCCCTTGCCGAATACAGGGTAATCCTTGATGAATGCAGCTTCTACCTGAACGCATCTGCTCCGACCGGCGAAGATGTTGAACTGTACGAGGAAGGCTCTTATGAGCACCCCTTTACAAGTCTTGAGCAGGCTGCGGAGGCAATAAACAGCTGCGAATACGCAATACTCCATGTTCAGGGAGACGTGCCCTGTTCTACACAAATTCAGATAAATCGCGACTGCCTTGTAATAGGCTTTGAAAGTTCTATTGAATTCAGCGGAAAGGGTGGCTTCATAATTTCCGGGGCAAAGGCAAGCTTTAAGGATTTGCTTATAAGCAAGAGGGAAAGTGAAAAAAATTCGAAAAACCTTTTCCAGATAAAGAATTCAAGCGTTGAATTTGAAGGCTGCGAACTTTCTGGTGTCTTTGCTGGCGAAGGAATCCTTATAGACAGCGTGGACTCAGGCCTTACCCTTAATGCGACCGGCCTAACCGTAAATGCCGTAAGCTATTCATCCTGCCTTTCTTCTTCTGGAGGAAAGATTGTCTGCCGCAACATACGCTCAACTTCCAGTTCCCTGGACAGCGTAAACTTTAACGTAATCAAGGGAGACGTAGACGTAAGCTCTTCCGACTTCTCCATCATAGCAAACCTTGGATGTGCAATTGAGCTTGTAAAGTCAAAGGCAAGCCTGGAAGAAAACAATTTCTACGCAAAGCTTTCCGCCAAGTCCAAGACCCACGGTGCCGTCTGGAACGAAGCCGATTCATTCGTGCTCGTAAACAAGGGGAACAATTTTGAAGGCTGGCAGTAAGGGCAGTAACGAACTCTTTCCGCAAGAGGAAGTTGATTTTAAAAAGGGCTATTCACTTCTTGCGGGGCTTGACGAAGCAGGCCGTGGTCCCCTTGCAGGCCCTGTTAGCGCGGGATGCGTAATCTTGCCCAAAGACTTTCCTCTTGAAATGCTTAACGACAGCAAAAAAATCTCGGAAAAAAAACGCGAGGCGGCAGAGGCACTTATAAAGCAAAAGGCATGCTGGGGTTTTGGTCTTGCAAGCCATAAGGAAATAGACGATCTTAACATACTAAAGGCAAGCCTTCTTGCAATGAAGCGGGCATTTTTTATGATGAAGGAAAATCTGCCCGAATGGCTTTCTTTACAGGGGCTTGATCCAAATCTTTCGGAAAACAAAAACATTCTGGCAATTGTGGACGGGCTTTACGTTCCCCCCTCGCTTTGCTGCGATGCACGTGCAGTTGTAAAGGCAGACGGAAAGTTTCCCTGCGTAATGGCCGCAAGCATAATTGCAAAGGTTGGCAGAGACCGCCTTATGGTAAAATACGACCAGCTCTATCCGGGCTACGGCTACGCAAAGCACAAGGGCTACCCAACAAAGGAACACTTTGCAGCCTGCGCAAAACTAGGCCCTTCCCCAATCCAGCGCATGTGTTTTGCCAAGGACAAGCAAAAGCATTAGGTTAAGATTTTATGCAGATTGCCTTTAATTCGCTGATGTCTTTTGCAATGAAATTTGCACCAGCCTTTTCCAGCTCTTCCCGGCTTCCGTAGCCAAATAGGACCCCGCAAGACTTTAGGCCGTTTTGCCTTGCGCCAAAGATGTCGTGCTCCCTGTCGCCAACCATAAGAACCTTACTTTTGTCATTAATTTTGTTGCGCTCAAGGGCATATTCTATTACGCTTGCCTTTGTAGACCGTGACTGGTCCATGGTGCTTCCGCAGATATTTTCAAAGTATTGGGAAAAGCCAAAATGTTCTGCAATCTGTACAGAAAAAGTTTCCGGCTTGGAAGTTGCAACCACAAGTTTTTTTCCTGCCGCCTTTAGTTCTGCCAAAAGTTCCGGTATTCCTTCGTAGACTTTGTTTTCATAAAGACCTTTTGTGGAAAAATACTCGCGGTATTTTTTTACTCCCTCTTCAATCCCTTCCTTGGAAAAGCCAAGGTTTGCAAAGGTTTCTTTTATGGGCGGACCAATAAAGGAGCAGAGGGTAGCGTAGGACGGAATTTCCCTGCCCATTTCTTTTAGCGCATGGGAAAAAGAATTTGTTATTCCCAGTGCCGGGTCTGTGAGGGTTCCGTCCAGATCAAAAAATATATGGCTGAACATTTTGCCTAGTATTCGCCGTTGTCTTCACTTTCGCGCTTGCTTGTTACGTGGATTACGCGGCCGCTTCTCCTGATTCCGTTGGCTTCCTGCTCTGCACGGATTGCGCGTGCGTCCTGGCGGGCTGCTTCACGTTCTGCGCGGCGTTCTGCAACAAGGCGGCTTTCTCCCTTGCGGCGGTAGATTACCTTTACTGGGTTTCCGTCGTCATCAGTTTTTTCTGCTGCGGCCTTTGCTTCTTTTGCGGCTTTCTTTTCCTTGCGGATCTTTGCGCGCTCCTTGTTGTCTTTTTCTATGAATTTAAGGGAATCGTCAAGTCCGCTAAGGAACTTCTGCATGTCGTCTGCAAAGACTACGATTGCACGGCGGTCATCTTCACCGTCGCGGAGTTTGCTTTCAACAATCTGCAAAAATACGTCGCCGTTACGGTTTTCCTTTACGTTAAAAAAATACGACCTGTTGTTTACAATTTCCTGTGTTGTAAAAAGTTCGCCACGAATACCCATTTTTCCTTCCTTAAAAATGTAAATGTGATTGTATCTTTCTTTGCCAAGAGGCAAGAACCAAAAGTAATTGAGCCTATGCTTGACTATACATTTTTTTGAAATGTTTTGCAAGGGGAAAAAGTTATTTGTAGAAGGTAAGTGCAAATCTAAATGAAACTTAGCAAGCATTAATCTAACTGCGGAAGCACTTCCATTCCCGGCTGAAAATGCGTCAAAAAAGCCGAGCGCGTATACAAGGTATATGACTTATTTCGTGGCTTGAAGCTACGCTGCCGGGTTTGCACCGCGCAAATGCTTTTTTGCCGCGTTTTCAGCCTCCATTCCAGTGCTTCCGCACATTTTTTTGCTACATTGCATTTCCTGTTTGTGCACTTACCTTCTGAAACTGCTGGGGGAAGAAAAAAGAAGATGAAGAATGCTTTTACATAACGATTATATGATAAGATTAAAAATTTAGATTAACAATTCTTAATGACCGAAGAAGATAGTGTACTGAATTTAGTTTTGGGCTGCGATACCTGCCACACTTCGTTGTTCGCGGACTAGCGGGCGTTGCGGGCGGCGATTGAGCCCGCAGAAGGGGGTGTGCCGAAGACCTTGGGCTGAGGCCAGGGGGAAGGCTTTCCCCCCCCTGTATTAAAATTATTATTAGCTTCTGTAGTCGCCGTTTATTTTTACGTAGTCGTAAGTTAGGTCGCAGCCCCATGCGCGTCCGGAGGCAGAGCCGCAGTCTTCCAGGTTCACTTCGATTTCTACTGCCTGGGAAGAAAGAATTGCTGTGGCTTTTTCTTCGTCAAAGCTAAGGCCTACTCCCTTGTGGACTACTTCTATGCGTTCTGCCGGGTCTTTTGATGCAACCTGTGTGATTCCGTCTTTGAGGGCATCTGCATAGCGGTCTGAGTTCTTTTTGCCGGAGAAGAAGACCGAGCATTTAGAAGGCTCAAAGTCGTAGCCAGAGTAACCCAGCGCGCAGAGTATGCGTCCGCAGTTTGCATCGCGACCGTAGATTGCGGCTTTTACAAGGCTTGAAGAGATTACGGCTTTTGCAAGTCCGCGGGCTGTTTTTTCGTCCTTGGCTCCATTTACGGTGCATTCAACAAGGTGGGTTGCTCCTTCACCGTCTGCTGCAATTTTCATTGCCATTACGGTGTTGAGCGCATTGAGTGCTTCCATGAATGCGTCAAAGTCTGCACCTTCGCCTGTTATTTCCTTGTTGCCGGCTTTTCCGCTTGCCATTGCGGTAAGGGTGTCATTGGTTGAAGTGTCTCCGTCTACGCTTACGCAGTTGTAGGTTTTTTCCGCAGAAAGAAGAAGCGCCTTGTGGAGCATTTCTGCGTTTATTGCACAGTCGGTTGTTACAAAAGAAAGCATTGTTCCCATGTTGATGTGGATCATGCCGCTTCCCTTGCACATGCAGCCTATGCGTACTGTCTTTCCTCCAACTTCTGTTTCTACGGCGCATTCTTTAAAATGTGTGTCCGTAGTCATGATTGCGGTACGGGCTTCCTTGTGTCCTTCTTTGGAAAGGCTCTTTACCAAAGTTGGCATGCTGGCTTCTATTTTTTCTACAGGCACGTGCTGGCCTATGATACCTGTTGAGCATACGATGATGTTTTCTTTTGGAATGCTGACTCCTGTCTTTGCAATTTCCTGGGAAACTGATGTTGCCATGCGGATAGCGTTCTGGTAGCCTACTTCACCGGTGCATGCGTTTGCATAGCATACGTTGCATACAGCGGCCTGGGCCTTTCCTGTTGCCACAACCTTTCTTGTGTATTTTACGCATTCTGCCTGTGAGCGGTTCTGTGTAAAGATTCCTGCGGCAGTGCACATTGTGTCG
>JAILHV010000008.1 GCA_024695625.1 Treponema sp. | reverse complement strand
TGTTGCCTTTGTTTCCTGCAGGGATGTCACTTTGCCGTCGGGGTTTGTTCCTCCGTGGTACATGTAGTAGCCCAAGAGGTTACAGCCGCTTCCCATTTTTGCAATGCTCATTGCGGCAATGTCTTTTGCTTTTGCTATGGGCCTGCGCTTGTATGTTACCTGTAGTCCTCCGCCAAGTTCTGCTGTAAGGTAGGGGAATTTTTTCATGTCGAAGGTAACGCCTTCTCCCAAGCCAAAGTCGCTTCCGATTGCGTGGTCGTTGCGCTCGTAGGTAAAGACAAAGTTTCCGCTTGGCTCTATTTCTTCAGGGCGGGGATCCCATGGTGCGTCGCAGTAGCCTCCCATTACGGGAAGAAGTCCTGCCGTTACCGCCCCACCCCAGCCTGTTGCCGTGTACAAGGGTGCGTCAAATCCAATTTGCTTTAGCATTTGGGTAAGAGCAAGCATGTGGTCTTCGCCTTCTTTTCCGGTAAGGCCTCCGCAGTGGCCGTATTCGTTTTCTACCTGAATGCCGATTATTGGGCCGCCGTCTTTTGCAAAGAGACCTTCTACCTGCTCATATATTTTCTTGTAGTACTTTTCCACCTCTGCAAAATATGCCTTGTCGTTGGTGCGGGTAATCCCCTTGCACTTTGCCATTAGCCAGTCGGGAAAGCCTCCGTTGCGCACTTCTGCATGAACCCAGGGACCTACGCGCAGGAACATGGTTAGTCCACATTCCTTTACCGTTTCTACAAAGCTGCGTAGGTCGCGGTCGCCTGTAAAGTCCCATTCGTTTTCTATTTCTTCGTGGTGAATCCAAATTGTGTATGCGCTTACTATGTCCACGCCACCTGCCTTCATTTTTAAGAGGGCTTCTTTCCAGTACTGGTGGGGGTAGCGGCTGTAGTGGATTTCTCCCATTACGGGGAACCATCTTTTGCCGTCGCGGAATAAACTCTTTTCGTCGAAAGTGTAATCTGTCATATATTCTCCTTTTTACACGTGTTGATTACTATCCAAGGGAGTCCCTTTGAACCCCGAATTTGGAGGGGAGAAACCCACTCAGAGTCCGAAGCCCGTTGTTTTCTCCCCTCCAAACCACCCCTCTTCCTCGGGCACGGCTTAGGGCTTCCCGCCCTAAGAACCCGGATCTATGGGGTATCACTATTCTCTTTACTGCTTTACAAAATTTTATTACTTTCCCGGCACGTTTTAGGGGTTGCACCCCTAAAAACCCTGCTTCTACACTTTTAGGTTCAATTTCGAGTTTTGCATATACATGTCATTCTCGGGCTTGACCAGGGAATCTTTTTAAGCAGATTATCGGGTCGAGCCCGAGAATGACACATTTTGTGCAAAAAACTCGAATTTCGACCTTTTGCATATAGCGCCTAGCCCCGATTGGAAGGGCGGCGGAGCCGTTGCCTTGGGCAATGAAGGCGTAAGCCGGAACCCTGGAAAGCGGGTTCAAATTGGCACCGGCTGCCGGGTAGCGGCAGACGCAGTTGAACCATTCCATACGCTCCAAGAGAAGGAAATAAAATCCTACTCCTTTACACCGGCGGTTCCCATGCTCATCATCATGGCCTTTTGTGTGAAGAGGAAGAAGATTACAAAAGGTATGGTGATCACAAGGGCTCCTGCTGCAAAGTTGGTGAACTCGTTCTTTTTGTCGGTGACGAATGCGAAGAGTCCCAATGCCAAGGTCTGCTTTCCCGGTGAACGCAGTACCAGCTTGGGGAAAATAAAATCCATCCATGGGCCGGTAAAGCTTGAGATGCCAAGGAAGGTGATGATTGGCCTTGTTATAGGAAGAATTATTGTTCCGAATATGCGCATGTGGCTTGCACCGTCTATGCGGGCTGCTTCGTCCAGGCTTTTGCTTACGGTGTCCATGTAGCTTTTTACCATCCATGTGTTGTAGGGAATGTTTCCCGCTACGTAGACAAGCACAAGTCCCCAAAGTGTGTCCAATCCGTTGATGCGGTAGAGGATTACGTAAATTGCAATCATGCCAACAAAAGACGGAAAGATTTGCAGGATAAGCAGGCTCATCAAAAGCGATTTCTTAAAGACGAACTTGAAGCGCGAAAAGACGTATGCGCTAAGGGATGCAATTACAACCGTCAGTACGGCAGTCCAAAGCGATATGATAAGCGTGTTCTTGAACCAGAGCCAATACTGGGTTTTGGTAAAGAGGTAGATAAAATGCTTCCAGGTAAAGCCGTCGCCAAAAGGTATTATGCTAAGCCCCGCAATATTGTTGGAAGGGCTAAAGGCAGCGCTTACTACATAGACGAGCGGATAGAATACAAAGAAAGCGATAAGAACAAAAAGCGTATAGATTACGAATTTGTTGAGCGAAGAAATAACGTGAGTTCCTCTTTTCATACTTCACCTTCCTTGTATGCCTTTGTATTCATGAACTGGTAAACGGCAAACGGTGCCAGTACCGCAAAGATTAGAACTGCAATTACAGACGCGTAGTTGTACTTTAAAAGCGTAATCGTCAGGTTGTAAATCCAGGTAACAAGAATGTCCGTTCCTCCAGCCCTGGTTATTGTTGAGTCTGCAACCGCAGGCTGTCCTCCGGTAAGGAAGAAGATAATTCCAAAGTTGTTGATGTTGTGCATAAAGCTCATGATGATAAGCGGCATTGTCTGGTACATTACAAGCGGAAGGGTTATGTGGTGCAGTATCTGGCGGTTGTTTGCGCCGTCAATTTTTGCTGCTTCAAAGAGATCGTTTCCGATTGCAGTCATTGTTCCCATGGTAAGCATCATAAAGTAGCCAAAGCCAGCCCAAAGGTTTATGACTATACACATTACCTTTGCAAGGGTTGAATTTCCAAGCCAGGGGATTATTGAATCTGCCCCAAGGATTCCAAGGGACTTTAACGTTCTGTTTACTATGCCAAAGGTTCCGTTGAGCATGTTCTTCCATACAAGCATTGTGATTACGGAAGGAACTGCATAGGGAAGTATAAAGATAAAGCGGAAGACACCCGCAATTCTTACGCCGATTTCTTTAAGCTGAACGGCAACCAGCAAGCCGCCAAAGTAGCATGTGAATGTGGAAAAGAAAGCCCAGACCAAAGTCCATATTGCTATGCGGGCAAAACCCTTTGACCAGGTGGAACCGCCCAGCAAAAGCTCCTTAAAGTTATTGCCACCAACCCAGTCCACGTCGTTTGCAACAGCATGACTTGGCCCCGAAAAATTAGTAAAGGCCACACTAATGGAAAATACAAGCGGTGCAACTACAAAAACCAAAAGCATGATAAGGCAGGGAGCAAGGCCTGTAATTGGAAAAGCCCGGTTGGTAACTTCCCAAAGAGAAGTCTTTTGTGATGCCATGCGCTTGGTGCGGCAATAATCAGTGTACGAAGTTTTTGCGCTCTTAACAGAAATAACATAAAGCGCAATAAAAATAAGGATAACCGATATGACAAGGATTCCGTCAATCAGCATAAAGACTGGAAACATTTTTTGCTCGCGGTCGTAGGGAAGCGTTACCAGCTGAAACAACTTCTTTGCAAAAAATGGTATGGCAACAATAAAGAGCAGCTCAAGGAGTGCATACAGCAAGCCTTTTATGTACTGCTTCAAATAGAGTATGTGGGCAAGTCCCATAAAGCAGCATGCCGCTACGGTAACTTTCTTGCCCGAACTTCCGTCAGGTTCAATCTGCATATATTGTTACTCCTGTCTTAATGAAATTTACGAACTCGCTCATTTTGGGCAATAAGGAGGGGGAAGTCTCCCCCTGCGGTCGCACTTCGTTGCGTCCTACCCTCTCTACGGGGCAATTTTTTTTGCTAATGCCCCGTAACGCCCCAACAAAAAAGGGCAAGACCGCATCCCCTTACCGCTAAAAAAAACGGCAGGGGTGCAGTCTACAAGTTCTATTACTGACCAACGATTACAGTGTTAGCGGCATCAAGTTCGCCCTTAACGTCTGCACCGTCCCAGATGTTCTTGGAAGCGTTACCCATTGCATCCCAGAATCCGCCCATCTGCGGAATTGAAGGCATTGGGAAAGCATAGTCAAGCTGCTTAAGGAAGCCAGGAATGTACTTGCTGTTAACTTCTGTGCTGATTGAAGGCATAGCACCAGTGATGTTAAAGCGGAGCTGCTGCATTTCCGGAGAAATAAGGAACCTTGCAAAGTCTGCTGCAGCTTCCTGGTGCTTTGAGTATGCGCTTACGAACATACATCTTGTACCGCTGAATGATGCAGACGGCTTGTTGTCTCCAGGAAGAGATGGAAGGGGAGCAACACCAAAGTTTACGCCAGCTTCTTCAAATGGCTTTACGTTCCACAAACCAGTAATGTGCATTGCGGCAGTACCAGACTGGAATGCAGCGTCGCAGTTTCCTGTGCTAAGGTCAGCAGAAGGAACGTCAAGGATTGTGCGGAGTGTCTGGAAGAACTTCATGCCCTTTACGGAATCATCTGTGTTAAGGTAAGAAGATGAAGTGTCTGTTCCTGACTTGCCAAAGAGGCGGTTTCCGTTTTCTGTTGTGAATGTGATTGTGTAGTAGCCGTTTCCTACATCCATCATGAATGCGCGCTTGCCAGGGTTCTTTGCGTTAAAGTCCTTTGACCACTTTACAAGAGCTTCCCAAGTTGTTGGAACTTCTGCATCAGAAATAAGGTCCTTGTTATAGAACAAAGCATAAGTCTCTGCGCTAACAGGATAGCCGTACATTGTTCCATTGTATGTTACAGCCTGTGAACATGCGCCAAGAACAGCAGCCTTTACCTGGTCTGGGTTTACTGTAGGTGCAACGTGGCCACCGCTAACCAATTCGCCAAGCTTGTCGTGAGGTGCGCCAAAAATATCCGGGCCAACACCAGCTGGACCGTCAAGCGCAATCTGACCGGCAGCATCGCCAAGCTCTACGTTTACAAATTCAACCTTTACGTTCGGGTGAGTCTTTGTGTAAGCTTCACCAGCCTGCTTGATGAATTCATCAGGACCGTTCAATGATTCCCAAACTGTAAGCGTAATCTGCTCAGAAGAACTTCCGCTCTTTGCAGCGTCTTTTTTGCTGCAGCTTGTTGCAACAAAACCAAGTGTCAGGGCAGAAAGAACTGCCACAGCCGATACCAACTTCTTGTTCATATTTCCTCCTACGAAATACGTGCCTTTTATTAAAGGGAACTCCGGTCTTTTTGAAGTTCCGTTAACTCCACCTACTTTAGTCTACACGAAAAAAGTCAAAAGGAAATGCTTTGAATACGGATTTTGAATAAAATCTTATTTTTCCGCACAAAACTTCCATTTTGCCCATATTTTTATAACTTTATTCATGTAAAACGTTTCCAAAGCCCCAACTAAACATATTGTAACACGTGTTGATTAATCCTGTCAAATGAAATTTCAAATATTTTCAACTTTTTCCACTCCAATTATTGCACTCCCCCACCCCCTAAAATTTCACATTTTCTTTCTTTTTTGGACGGTACCTAAAGGCGCTCTACCATCCCATTTCTTGGCTAAATTCCGGCCGGCATTCCCCTGCGTCACGGGCTTTCCGGGGTTCCGGCCTTCGCCTCCATTGCCTAAAGGCAACCCGCCTACGGCGGGCCCCTCCAATCCCGCGTAGGCTTGCCAAAAAAAATCCCTCCATGGATTTTTTTTGGATCGGAGATTCGCCATGCAAATCTCCGCGCTGCCAACCCACCCTCCATGGCTCAATACTGCTTGGCAAGAAAGAATTACGTTCCCTGAGCTTGTCTAAGGGAACATTGCAAAAAAAAACACTAGTAAAAAACGGGGTTCTTAGGGGCTCTGCCCCTAAGCGGTGCTGGAAAGGAGGGGAGGAAAACCCGCTTCCGAGTAGAGGTTTTCCTCCCCTCCAAATTTTGGGGTCCAAGGGTCCTCCCTTGAATTGAAAAAACATTTGTTAATTTCCCCTTTATGCCTTATAATTAATATTGATCCAATGCAAGGAGCATAGACATGAGCGTAATTTGTTATTCATTAGGAGCCGCCGAAGAAGTAACCGGCAGCAAACACATATTCGAAGTAGACGGACGCAGTTTTATGGTAGACTGCGGAGCCTTCCAGGGAAAGCGCGCCGAATCAGACTCAAAGAACCGAAACTTTGACTTTGCGGCAGACAAAATAGAAAGCGTAATCCTTACCCACGGCCACTTTGACCACTGCGGACTCTTGCCCGTACTGGCAAAAAACGGCTACCGGGGAAACATCTATGCCACGCCAGCCACCCGCGACCTTGCCAACATCGTAATGATGGACTCAGCCCGCATTCAGGCCCGCGACGCAGAATTCCTTGCAAAACAGGCACGCAAAAAAGGAGAAAAATTCTTCTGGAAGCCACTGTTCAAAGAAGAAGACTGTGTAAAAGCCGCAAACCAGATTGTCTCCCTTGGCTACAACCGCAAGATGTACATAGCACCGGATGTTCAGCTTGAATTCTTTGATGCAGGGCACATCCTTGGCTCAAGCTTTGCATACTTTACCATAACAGGACAAAGGGCAAACCCCATAACCGGCAAAACCGAAAGCAGCGGAATGGGAAGCGGAAGAAGATTCTGGCACCGCCTCTTTGGAAAGACAGGCACACCAGCCTCCACTTCCCAGGGCACAGGAGAAGCGGCACTTAGGGGAGCACCCTCAGACGAAATCCGCATATTGTACACCGGAGACCTTGGCCGCAACGAAAAGCCCATCATCAGGAATCCGGCAACAAACGTTCCTGCCCCAGACTACATCTTCCTGGAAAGCACCTACGGAAACCGCCTGCACGAAGAGCCAAAGGTTGCAATGGACGACCTTGTAAAGCTCATCAGACGCGCAGTAGACAAAAAGGGCAAAATCATAATCCCTTCATTTGCAATAGAGCGCGCCCAGGAACTTGTCTACTACCTGCACCTGCTTGTTGACCAGAAGAAGATTCCACAGATACCAATTTACATGGACAGCCCAATGGCGGTAAACGCAACAGGCATCTACCAGCTGCACCCTGAATGCTACAGCGAAGAAACCAACGAGGCATTCATCCAGCACCACAAGAACCCGTTCGGATTCAACTCGCTTTCATTTGTAACAAGCGTAGACGAATCAAAAGCCCTCAACAAAAAGCAGGGGCCAATGATTATCATAAGCGCAGACGGAATGTGCGAAGCGGGACGCGTCCTCTACCACCTTGCCAACAACATCTCCAACCCTAACAACATCATCCTGATTGTAGGCTACATGGGAGAAAACACCCTTGGCCGAAAGATTCTGGACGGACAAAAAGAGGTAAAGATTCTTGGCGACTGGTACAACGTAAAGGCCGACGTAGAAAAAATCAACGCATTCAGTGCCCATGCCGACTACAAAGAAACAACCGCCTGGCTTAACGCAATAGACACGAGCCGCCTAAAGAAAATCTTCCTTGTCCACGGCGAAAAAGACAGTCAGGCCTACCTAAAGAACCACCTGGAAGAAAACGGTTTCCCCAACGTGGAAATAATAAAATACGGCCAGACCTACACCTTGGACTAAGGGACAAAGGTAAAGCGGAGTCTGCAAAAAAATAAAAAAATCTCTTGACCTGGTCTTTTGGGCCAGGTTTATTATTTGTTCAAGACAAAACGGAGGACAAATAATGAGAGATTTAAGCTTGATGACTTGGAAAGAGATTCAGGACGTTAACAAAGAAAAGGCCCTTGCATTTATTGTGATGGCCCCAATCGAAGAGCACGGACTTTGCCTTCCTCTTGCAACCGATTTGATTGAAGGCCAAGCATGGAGCAAAGCTGCAATGGAAGAGCTAGAAAAACACTATGGACTTGACTGCTATTTTCTTCCTGCATTCCCAATTGCGGCCGCATCGGTAAACGAGTTTTACGGTTCAATTCATTTTTCCATGAAGACAACATACGAGGTCGCATACGAAATACTGGAAAGCATACGCTGCATGGGCTTTAGGCATATTGTTCTTATAGCTTCCCACGCAGACCCGGACCATCAGATTGCAGTTACAAAAGCGGTAAGAAAGGTAAACAGAAAAAACGGCATCTGTGCAATTGCTCCCATGGGGGCAATCTTTATGGGAGCAGGACTTGAGCAGCCAAAAGAAATACGTCTTATGGAAGAAAAAAACGGCAACGACTTTCATGCAGGCTGGATAGAAACATCGTCTTTGCTAAGCATTAACAAAAAGCATGTGCGCCAAGGCTACAAGGACTTACCCGATTCAAATATAAGCGACAGGGAAATGATTTCCAAAAAGAAGCAGCTAAGGGCAATGGGAAAATACGGGCACATCGGTTTTCCAAGGCTGGCATCAGAAGAGCTGGGAAATCTTTTGAACAAAAACTGTGTTGAATCTATATGCGAAGCGGTGGTAAACTTTTACCGCAGAGAAGGATACAAAAAGTACGACGATTATTTTTTGTACAAGATACTTCCCCTCCACATTGGTTTTGTTAAAGTCTTTGGCAGGGTAAGAAGAAGAAAGGTGGGGCAATAATGTATACGCGCGGTCAGTTTGCAGTAATAGGAAAAGTTGGCAGAAAGGCTCTGCGAATTTACGATGAAGAAGGATTGCTTGTTCCCGCATCAGTGGACGGACAAAACGGCTACCACTATTACAGCGAAGAGCAGCTTGCCCTTCTTGAAAAAATAAAGAGCCTTAGAAAAATTGGCCTTTCCCTTTACGAGATAAAGCAGGTCTTGGACGGAAAAGCAAACGAAGAAAAGCTTATCAAGAGCAAGATAAGGGAGATGGATTTGCATCTTAAAGAAGTAAAGGAATTTGCTTTTCTAGACAGAAAAAATAAGGATGAAGGCAAAGACTGCAAAGTGGATGTCCGACCATTTAAAAAATGCAGCTGCATCTACCTTGCAGAAAATGTTGAACTTGAAAACCTTGGCATGTCCGTTGGAAAGTTGTACGAAAGAGCCTCCCGCGAAGGAATGGAAGTTACTGGCAGTCACTTTGTAATTTACCAGGGGCTTTTGCAAGAAGACGGATTTTCCATGAAGAGCTGCCTTCCTGTAAAGAAGTGCAATTCAGAAGACACTGAAGACACAATAGAAGTTTTTGAAGAAAGCTGCATCCACATTAAATTTACGGAAGGGTTTTCTAAAGTGGCAAAGGCGCATGTGCTCTTAAAGGAATATGCGGAAAGCAAAAAAATTGCGCTTGCAGGAAAAGCCTATG
>JAILHV010000242.1 GCA_024695625.1 Treponema sp. | reverse complement strand
CAGTCTGAACAGTTGGCAATAAAATTGCGGCTAAGAAAAGGCCCACCCATTCCGGGCATCTCGCCAATACAGCCGTATCCATCGCAAATGTGGCAAAAGTGACAGTTAAAGTTTCCCACTCTAGTCCCCCAAACATGTTCCGAGTTCACGCGCAGTTTTTATCATCGGATGGTCAACAGGAATGTTCTTTACGCGGCCTGCAATTTCTTCCAATGGAACGCCCACAATCTGTCCGTTCTGCAAGGCAACAAGCTTTCCAAAGTCCCCCTCCGCCAAAAAATGAGCGGCTTCAGTTCCAAACCTTGTGGCAAGAACCCTGTCGTATGGGCTTGGAGTTCCGCCCCTCTGCAAATAGCCAAGAACTGTAACGCGGCTTTCCAAACCGGTAGCGTTTTCAAGCTCATGCGCAACCCGGTAGGCAATTGAATAGGGCATGGCAGCCCTTGCCTTCTTAAAAGCCTTTTTGTCCAAAAGCGACTCTTCGCGGCTCTTTGCACCTTCGGCAACTACTATAATAGAAAAGTTTCTTCCTGCATCGCGCCTTTCTTCAACCTTCTTTGCAACGCAGGAAATGTCATAAGGAATTTCAGGAATCAAGATAACGTCCCCGCCGCCGGCAATACCTGAATAAAGCCCCAGCCAACCAGCCTTGTGACCCATAACCTCTATAACCATGATTCTGCTGTGGCTGTGAGCGGTTGTGTGAATGCGGTCAATGGCATCAGTTGCAACGTCGAGCGCTGTATGAAAGCCAAAAGTCATGTCCGTGTGAACGATGTCGTTGTCTATTGTTTTTGGAAGACCAATCACGTTAAGCCCTTCCGCTGCAAGCATACTGGCAGTTGTGTTCGTACCATTCCCGCCAATGCAGACCAGGGCATCCAGCTTCCATTTCTTGTAATTCTTCTTTATTGCTTCTACCGGCAAAAGACCAGTTTCCTCGTCCTTCTCCGGATTCTTAAAAGGTTTTTCTCGCGATGTGCCAAGAATCGTCCCGCCTACGGTCAAAAGACCAACCAAGTCATCCTGTTCAAGGGGAGCCATGTCGCCTTTTACAAGCCCCCTGTATCCGTTGCGGATTCCAATCGCCTTCATTCCATACTGAGTACGGGCAGTGCGGCAGACAGCCCTGATTGCAGCATTAAGACCGGGAGCATCCCCCCCGCTTGTAAGTATGCCAAAAGTCTTTACCTTAGATGGTTCCATTCATCAAGTATAGCACAAGAAAATTGATTTAACAAGGTGAATCTCTGGGCGTACCTTGAAGCTGCACTGGGCGTCCCTTGAAGATTCTCTGGGCGTTCCCCCGCTTGCGCGGGGTCGGGCTTTCCGGGGTTCCGCTACCGCTCTATTCCCGCTTCGCGAGAACGGCTGCGCCGCCCCTCCAATCCCTAACGCAATGTGAAAAATTCCTCCAGGATGTCCTTTACAAAGTTGTAACGCCTTGCATAAGAATTATCCACGTGAATCAAAACAAAACCGTGGTTTTTGCAAATCTGCTTTTTCTTTTCATCACGGGCCATCACTTTTGGATTGTCATGATGCTCAGGTCCATCAAGTTCTATAGCAAGGACAGGCTCTTCCTTTCCACGGAAGCCCTTTTTGTAAATCACAAAATCAAGGCTGCCTTTATAAAAGAAATCACAGTCGTCCTTATTCTTGTCAAACAAATGCGAAAGCTGAACCTCACGCTTAACGGCAAATTTTGTATTCTCATTGAGCATAACAGAAAGCGCATGGTTCAATGTTGTTAAAAAAGCATTCTCCGTTTCCGTACTGTAGGGCTTTATTCCCAGCGCCCTGGATGAATTTTCCCTGGAGGTAACTTTGTAATCACCGTTATTGCGAACATAATTTGCAAGTTCATACAAATCATCTTGTTCGTCTTTTTTATGCAAACGCTCCAATTGCCTTGTACTAGAAAGAAGAACAAGCTTGTCTTTAGCACGTGAGACCGCAACGTTTAACAGCTCCCTGTTATTTTTGAGCCAATCATAAGTTTTTGGATAGGTATTGTCTGTAAGGGCAAGAGAAAACAAAATCTCGTCTTTTTCATCCCCCTGAAATGCATGAACAGTTCCACAGCTCACAGTTTCGTTCAATCCGTTTTCCATAAGTTTATACTCAATCAAATCCTTTTGATTTTTAAAGGGCGTAATGATTCCTATTCTTTTGTCAGAATTATTCTTTACGTACTGAACTATTTTATCCGCCTCTTTTGGAGCTGTATTTTTTATACTGGAAGAATCGTCGGCAATATCGCAAAAAACAAGCGGCCGGTCATACAAAGCCTTTGACTTTATGTTCAACTGATTGTTGTAGTACTTTTTATTGTTGAATTCTATTATGTCTTTTGCACAGCGGTAATGGTTGTGAAGCAAAGTTTCCTGACTTACGGAATCGTTCGCAAGAAATGTCTTGTATATTGAATTCTTTATATAGTCATAGCTTTCGTTAACATTGTACTTTGCCTTAAGTTCTTCGTTTATGTTTTTGTCCAGAGTGATTACCGGGTTAAGCTGTTGCGGATCACCAACAAGCATGAGGCTTTTTCCGCGTATTATCGGAACCAAAGAAACCGCCGTATTGCATTGGCTTGCCTCGTCTATAATCGTCATGTCAAAATACGATTTTGGCTCGCCAATTTTATGCGACGAAATGCAAGTTGCGCAAAAGATCGGGAAGGCATCCTTTATTCTTTCAACATTGGCTGGATTAGAAAAATACTTGTTAAAAGCAACAGTCTGGGATTCTTCATCCGAAAGGTCCAGAATTTCAAGAAAACCTTTGTACTCAGGATTAAAAAGACGCTTTAGGAATTTAACGGATGTAAAATTCAAGAACTGCATCATTCTTTCATAATCAAAATCAACAAGAGAAAGTGCATCCTCATCAGAAATTTTCCCGATTTGCAAAAGCTGTTTTTTTATTTCAGAAGCCTGCTGGCCTTCTAGGTTCAGGCGCAAGTTCATATTCTCATTTTTTGAAAGCATCGACTCTATCAAGTCTTTCCGCTCCATCAAGTCTATCTGCTTTTCATGCTTTTGCAAAAGTTCTGTAAGCTTTTTTGTCCGCTCAATCTGAGCCTGTCTGTTTTGGACAAGGACATCTTCATAGGCATTCAGTTTTTCAACTGTAACAAGAAGTTTTTTTATATACCTGCAAGTTTCAGGAATTCGGCTGTTGCTCCCAATTCTAAGTATTGGAAAAGGAATTGTGTAGCTTTTATATTTTAAGGAAGTAAGCTTTTTAAAAACACCGTCAATCGGGTGGTTGTTATAAGAAGAAAAGAGAACCGTCTTTGAGTTAAAAAAAGCCGTAATTATCGTATTGATGATTGTAGTGGTCTTGCCTGTACCCGGTGGCCCCTGAATATAGGCAACAGGATAATTTATTGCATTGTGAATTGCAAGAAGCTGGTCAAGGTTAACATTCTTGTCGATGAGCGCAATTGGAAGCTGTTCGTCATTGGTTTTTACAGAATGCAATTCGCCAAAAAAAGCCTGAATGGGAACCGTCACCTCATTTTGCGAATACATCTCTGTAATGGCTTCGTATTCTTTTTCAAGGTTTACATTAACATCGCGCTGGATGCAAAGAAAATAGGGCATGTCATCAACGGAGCAATTTTTATGGCTCTTTACGTTTTGCATTATTGCATCTTTTATAATTTCCGCATTCTGTTCAAAATCATCAAGCAGAGGAAGGTCATCATTGTCAAGAAAATTCTGTATGCTGAGTTTTGTTCTTTTTTCTACCGAGTCGCCAACACAAAACTCCGCACATATTTTAATTTTGTTTCCTGCAATTAAAATTCTCTTTTCCACATCAAGACGGACTTCTCGGTATGCAAGGACATAAAGCCCCTTGTTAGTGTGAACACTAAGAACATTCAAAGCAAGTTGCATTATAATCACTTTATTTTTAGACTTAACAATTTCTGCACGCTTTTTAAAGCTGTTCACAAAATGTTTGAATTGTTCTTCATCAAGTCTATATATCTTGTTTGCTATTTTTGATGAATCCAGTCTATTAACCAGTTCATATTCTGTGTTCAATTTGGGAAGGTCTGAAAGTTTATTGCAATCGGAAAGATAATTGAGCGTTTTTAAATTTGCAATGCCGGAAAACAAAGAAGTATACTTTTTGGGAAAAGCCTCTATGTCTTGAAGAAGCTCCTTGTTTGTTTTGTAATAAGTTCCTTCAAGCACTTGGGATGAAACAATTTTTTCTATGTAAATTGTAAGCTCTTTTGTTGTACAGTCACCGATATGCAAGCCCGTAACCGTCAGTGACTTATATTCAAGGTTTATGCCAAGAACTGCAATCCAATATTTTTTCCGCATGGAATCCTTGCTTTCATATTCAATGTTCAGCCACTTACCTTCATGAATAGAGCGAAAGATATCTTTTGCGACACTGGTCATCTAGGCTTCCTTTTCATAGCATATATTCCTTGCCAATTATTATAGCATGGACAGCAAGAAAAGTCTTCTTTTTTTTTTCAAATTTTATTTTGGGGCAGGACAAAATGCTTGTTAAAGAGAGGGGGCTTCTGTTTGGAAATTTTTGCAATCCCAAGCACGGCAGGGATTGGAGGGGCGGCGAAGCCGTTGCGGAATGAAGTGGAGCAATGGAGCCGGAAGGCGGAACCCCGGAAAGCCCCTTACAGATGGCCTTCTTGTTTTTTTTGGGGGGAGGTCGGGGGAAGAAGGCAAGTGCCGCAAGATGAAGAAGAAAAAGAATTGGGGCTTAGGAATAATTGCTGCGGTGGATGCGCTGCTTTTCGTTGTAGAGGTCGATGTCGCTGGCTCTAATCAGCTGCTGGGCATCTGTTTCGCCACGGCCAATCATGTAGGCATAGCCTACGCTCAGCGTAAGTTCATAGGGTTTTGACGTAGAGGAATTGTATTCGGCAAAGGCTTTGTAAAGTGCAAGACGCAGAGATTCCGCATTGGTATTAACTTTTTTGAGCGGTTCGGGAGAGACGGTAAGGACTGCAAATTCATCGCCGCCGTAACGGGCTATCATGCAGTTTTCATCTTTAAAAATTTGCGAGATTATTTTTGCGGTCTGCTCAAGGGCCTGGTCTCCTTCCGGATGGCCAAAGCTGTCATTTATGTCCTTGAAGAAATTTATGTCCATCATAAAAAGGCAGGCGGAAAAAGGTTTGTCGGCAGAAATGGAATAGAGGTAATTGTCAAAGCAATTTCTGTTGTTTACGCCGGTGAGTCCATCCTTTACAATCTGGGCAAACTGCACACGGGTAAAAATCAAGAAAAGCGATATGAGTAAGAAAATCCAGATGATGTTCAGGTAGGGGTTTATCAGGGTGACTATTCCGCTTATTATAGGCATTAGCACAAAGACGAGGAAATTCGTGCAGCACATTTTGTTCGAGCGGCACTTTCCTCCGAACATTTTAATCAGGGCAAAACTTGAAGCACTGCCAAAATATCCGTAGGTTGCAATCATGTGTATGAAGCAGAATTTGCCGCGGGTATAAAGGTTTGTGTACTTGTCCACGTAAAAGACCCAGCGGGTAAAAGTTGACAAAGCAACAAAGGCTGAAACTATTACGAAGGGAATGAATATCATCTTCCTTATGCGCTTTGGAAGAGTCTGTTTTGGTCTAAGGAAATGCAATGTGTACAAGAGCCAAATCTGCGAGGCATAGGCAGCAAGGATAAGGCGGACGGCATTAAGGATAATGTTTGCAATATAGAAAGATTTTTCCGGTCTTCCGTTTACAAGAGAACAGGCGGCCTCAAGGGCAAGCACTATGGTAGTGCAGATGGCCATTCTGAAAAAAATCTGGTTGGAAGCTCTTAGCGAACCTTCTTTTTTTACCGTCAACGCGAGCCATAATCCAAGCATAAGGCTGAGCGCGTTCGCTTCCACAAAATATACGAATTCCATTTTTTTAGTATACATCAATTTTTTTGTTTTGAATAGTAAGGTTCACAAATATGAACGGATATTTTTATGTTACGCCACAAAGTTGATAAGGTAGAGGCTGGAAAGAAGGGCAAGAGGAAGCTGCAAAATCCAGGTTATGCCGAGTGTGCAAATAAAAAGGGTATAGGTTCTGTTTCTGCGGACGATTGACTGTAGCGAACGGAGCTTTTGCTGGCTTTCCGCAAAGTCTATCTTGCAAAATTCACCAAAAGCCCCAATGTACTGCAACTGGGCTTTGGGCGCTCCACGAGGGGGAAGGCTTTTTCCGTAAGTTCTGTAGCCTTCAGATATTCGCGAGGCAAGGGCATTGTATTCACCGCATTCAAAAAGGGCAGAAGCAATTTGGGGCGCACGGGAAAGATACTTTTTCATGCTGACAACATTTAGAATAAGGAAAACCGTCATGCAAAGCCATATAAGTATTAAAAGGCAGGCGGATTTTAGGGCAAGCTGCTCCAGTAGTTCCAGGCAGAGGAAAAATGGGGAAAGGAAAACCATGGAAAGGACAAGGCATTTTTTTCTTTGCCTGTACAGTGGCATTTTTAGTCCCCGCACAAGGAAGAGGATAAAGAGGAAAAAGGATGCAGCGGAAAAGAACGCAATTGCAAGCAAAAGTTTCATAAGGCCTCCTTTCTTCTATATTATTGCGGGCATGAAGAAAGCACAAGCAAAATTTATCGTGAAGGAAAGCATTGGAAGCATTCAAAATTTTCTTGATTTCCTGTTTTTTAGCACTATAATAATTAGAAGAAATACAGGAGGAACTATGGGCTTATTTGAAAAAAAATATTGTGATTTCTGCGGTGAAAAGATTGGGCTTCTTGGAAACAGGAAACTGGAAGACGGGAACATGTGCAAGAACTGCGCGGCAAAGCTTTCTCCCTGGTTCAACGAGAGGCGGCACAGCACAAAGGCAGACATTCAGGCACAGCTTGAATACCGCGAGCAAAACAAATCCTTGGTGGCAGCCTTTAACGCGACACAGACACTCGGAAACGACACCAGGCTCTTGATTGACGAAGGCGCAAGAAAGTTCATGGTAACGAGGGCAAAAGACCTGCAAAGTGCAAACCCGGATGTTCTGGATTTTTCACAGGCGGTGGGATGCGACCTAGACATTCAGGAAGACAAGACGGAGCTAAAGCAGGAAGATTCCAACGGAAATTCAACGAGCTACAATCCTCCACGCTACGAGTATTCATATTCATTTGAGGTAAGAATTAGAGTTTCTAGCCCTTACTTTGATGAAATGTCCTTTGACCTTTCCAACGGCTACATTACGACTGGAGAAAAACCGATGAATCCTTCCATGCAGCAGGAAAGCGGTGGTTGGAACCTTCATTCAAGCGATGGTGGCTACGAAGTCAACAAATACTTTGAGTGTGTAAAAATTGGCAATGCGATTAAGGAAGCAATAGAACGCATGAAGAACACAGGCGGTAGTCAGGCTGCAAATGTAAGCCCGGCGGCTGCACAGCAGGCAGAAGCAGCAAGGGAAGAAAAAGTTTGCCCAGGCTGCGGTGCAAAGACTTTCCCCAACCAGAACGGTTGCTGCGAATACTGCGGTTCGGCACTGTAAAAAAATTGTCTGTGTAAACTTTCCTAGACCAAGGAATCCTAGCCGCGATTGGAGGGGGGGGGGGGCGAAGCCGTGCGTAAGCACCGCGCCCGGTTAGGGGGCAAGCCCCGCAAAGCGCGTAGAAAGAGGCCTCCCTGAAAGGGCAGTTTACCAGGCAATGCGCTCCAAAAAAAAAGAAAAAAAATCAATATGGAAATTACAATACTTTGCAAGGTGGTGGACAATTACGGAGACATTGGCTTTGTTTACCGGCTTGCACGAAACATAACGGAACTTTACCCCGACATAGAACTGCGCCTTGTTGTTAGCGACCTGCCTTCTTTTGCGGCTATGGCACCCTTTGTAAAAACTGGGCTTGCAAGGCAAAGTGCGAGGGGCTGGCAAATTTTTGACTGGAACAATGAAGATGTTTGCACCAAGGAATTCAGCAGGAGGATTCCAGAGGTGATTTTGCAGTGCTTCCAGTGCGAAAGGCCTGAATGGCTGGACAGGATTCTCTTTGACCCGGAGCAGAAAAAAATTGTCCGCATAGTAAACCTTGAATACCTTACTGCGGAAAGCTGGGCGGATGACTTTCACCTCTTAAAGAGCGGAACCAGAAGCATTCTTGTAAAAAAGGTGAATTTTATGCCGGGCTTTTCAAAGAGGACTGGCGGGCTTGTGATGGATTCAGCTTTTTTGAATTCCCTGCAAAGCAAAGAGGCGGCTCTTAAAACCCTTAAAGGCGACCTGGCCGGAAAGCAAAAAGAAGCGGAAGATGATTGCATTCAGGCGCTGGGGGACGAAAACACTTTCTGCGTAACGATTTTTGCATACAAGAGGAATTTTTCCCATGTAGTGCGCGCGCTAAAATCATTTATGGAAGAAAGGCAAAAGGAAAACCCGTTCTTTAGGATTCACGCCTTTGTTGCGGCAGGACTTGCATGTATTCCCTTTGAAGAGGCATGGAAAGAAGAAGGCTGTCCCTTTGCAATTACGAAGCTGCCTTATCTTAGCCAAGAGGCGTGGGATGCGCTTCTTTGTTCTAGTGACTTTAACTTTGTGCGGGGGGAAGATTCTTTTGCAAGGGCTTGTCTTTGCGGAAAGCCATTTGTCTGGCACGCCTATCCACAGGACGAGGAGCTGCATCTTGTAAAGGCTGGGGCTGTGCTTGAACGGATGGAAAGTTTTTTTGATGACAAGGAGCTTTTTGGTTTTCTTAAGGAATACTTTCTTTTGTACAACACCCGGTTTGCTGACCAAGGGCATGGCAAAGGATGTGACGCTGGGGGAAAAGTGGACTGTGAAAAAGTGTCTTGTAAAAAAGTGGACTGTGAAAACGAACACGGTGAAACGGAACCCAGTAAAAAGGAAGAGGAACTTTTGCTAAAGATGCTAAAGAGCTACCCTGCCCTGAGCAAAGCATGCAAGGATTTTTCGAAAGGCCTAATAGAAAACGGAAACCTTACCCGGCAACTAATAGAATACCTTGGGAGGCAAGAATGGCACTGACGCAGATTCAGGAAGAAATAGCAAGGGCTTTAAATGAATTGTGCGGAAAGACTGACTCTAAGGCAAGGATAACGGAAGCCCTGCTTGCAAAAAAGATACGGGAGCTTAACAAGCTGAACGCAAAGAAGAAGGCTGGGATTGCCCTTGCAGACTTGGAAGCAGCCGTAAGCCATTTGGAGGAAGACGGGGAAAGCCATTATGCGCTAACCGTAAATTCTGCAAATGAGCTTTTGATAGAAAAAAGGGATGAATCAAAGCCACTTACAGCAGAGGCCCACCACCGACGAAGCCGTAGCGAAAAGTCAATGACTCTTCTAAAGGGAACGGATTTGTCTGCAAAGCAAAGGCAGACTGGCAAAAAAGGCTCTGGCAGTAAGCAACACAGAACTAAAAGGGAAAGCCTTAGCATTTACGGTGACTGGCAGGATCTGGCAGACGAATAAGGTATTTCTGGCAAAAAAAGTGCCGGACTTCCACAAAGAAAATCCGGCAGCTTGTGACTAAGTTTTCCTATATGTAAAAGGCATGAGCGCATAAAATTATGGCTCTGGCCTATCGATTACTTCTTTTCCTGGATCTTGTCCTTTTCCTTCTTGATTTTCTGATCAAGCACGTCCATAAGCTTGTTCAGGCCGGCTGCAAAGTCGTAGTCGTCGCTGGCAACGTGGGCATTTGCGCCCCAGCGGAAATTTACAGTGGTATCAAAGTAGTATTTTTTGTCCTCCTTAACGCGCAGAATCAGGTCAATGATAAGGCTGTCTGCGTAGTCGATGCGCTTAAGTTTCTGTTCAATAAGGTCCGACTGGTCCTTTTCCAAAGAAAATCCCTGTGCTGATATAGATTTTGTCATTCAATAATACTCCTAAATCAATTATTCTCTCTTTAGCGGTCAACTGCCGCCCACAAATATATTATACTACATATTTCTAAAATATCAAAATATTTTTTTCTTTTCCAAGGGAGTGCCCTTGAACCCCGAATTTGGAGGGGGAAAACCAGCTCAGAGTCCGAAGCCCGCCGTTTTTCCCCCTCCAAGCCTCCCCCTTTCCCTGGGCACGGCTTAGGGCTGTCGCCCTAAGAACCCGGCTTTTTTGTTCACTGATATTTTTTCTTTTACAAACAATTTAATAATAAAACTTTGTAGTTTTTAGTAAAGCCGAGATGCATAGGCAAGAGGTCGGATTGGAGGGGTGGCATACAATCGCCAGAGGAAAATTCCTCCCTAACTTGATATTTTGTGGCAAGGAAGAAAAAAAATTCTTGAAAAACAAAACACTTGTGCTATAATTTAAATATCATCGGTGGCTTTAGCTGCCGGGCGCTTTTGTATAAAGGCGCATACAAACAAAAAATCCGTTTAAGACGGAAATGGAGTTTTTTATGGCAACACAGAGAAGAACTTTCGGTATCTTCATTATCCAGATTGCATTGGCAATCTACCTCTTCATCACAGGCCTCTGCCTTTTCGGAGTTGGAAAGTCTATTTCCAGCGATGAAATTCAGGGCGTAACCAGCTTCTTTAAGGGTGGCGCACGCGTAATGGACTACATTATTGCAGCCCTTCTGATTGTTTGCGCTGTTATGTTCTTTATTAAGGCACTGGGACTTGATTTTGGCAAGGTTGATGACGTTGTTAAAATCGTAACGCTCATCGTCTGGATTGTGGTAACGGTTGTTACTCTTATTGGTCTTGTCGGCGAACTCAGCGGTGTTAAGGCTCTCCACTGGCTGCTCGTTCTTGCAAAGAACTGCCTTATCATTGGCGGTATCATGACAATCAAGAACGGAAAATAAGCCTCGCATTAGGCAAATTTGATGCAAAACGGGCACTCCTAGTTTTCTGGGTGTGCCTTTTTATTTTTCTTTGACTTTATCAACTTTATCAACTTTATCAACTTCAGAAAGGTCTCCGCCAAAAAGCCATGCGGTGCGCGGAAGCCCCCACTTTTTGCGCTCTTCTTTTGGAAGTTCAACTTTTACCCAAGGAATAGAGACATAGTCATCCAAGGCTTCCTCCCTTACCCACTTGGGAAAATCATCTTCTCCGTTACAAGGCTTAACAGATTCTGTAAGGGGGGAGCCCCGCTTAACAGGACGCACTTTTGTTCCCCTGGGAAGAAGGGCAAAAGACACTTCTCCTTTATAGCGTCCTGCGTCATGCTTCCATAAATATGCCTTTTCTGCGCTTACGACAAGCGTTTTTGGAAGGGGTGGCTCATCTTCGGGGCAAAGGATTATGCTCAACCAAGTCTGGCTATTGCTCAAATCCATTACTACAGCGTGGGTTCCCCTGGGAGTTTTTATCTTTTCCACATCGCCGTACGGTCCCCAAAAGGCATTTTGCCCTGATTTTACGGTAATGTAGTGGCCGTCTATTCTTACCTTAAGCTCTGGATTTTCAAGATTCGTCCTGTTTACAAAGGTTAAAGCCCATTTTGCCTCGCAAGTGGCCAAGAAGTTGCAGATTGAACAAAATTTTATGGCAAGCATTGCAGAGACACTTACCAACCCGAACAATATCTCTTTTTTCAACTGTTTTAGCTCTCCCCAAGGTTCAACCGCCAAAGTCTAGCCGCAAGTTTTTGCTGGTTTTCGCAAGTTTTAACCGCTGTACTCCATTGAGTCACCGCCGTGTATCTTTTGCAGGGCTGGCTTTAGGTTTTCTAGCCAGAATCTGTCCTGAATCTTTAGTTTTCCGGCCGCAAAGCCAATGTGCCTGTCTGCGCGGAGTTTTTCGCCGTGAAAGTCGCTTCCTGCGGTAACAACCATGCCCAAAGTCTTTCCCAATTCTTCAAGCCTTTCTGCTTCGGAAATGCGCACTCCGGGATGCCAAGCTTCAAGCCCCATTACGCCCTTGTCGCGGATCATTTCCATGGTAGCGTCCATTTTTCCCCAGGAAACGTACATGGAAAGCGGATGAGCCTGCACCGGAATGCCACCGCTGGTTTTTATGGCTTCTACCGCAACCTCCAAGTCTAGGCCTTCCCTATCCACGTAGCAGGGTCTTCCTTTTGCAAAATACTTGTCAAAGGCAACCTGACGCTGCTTTACGATTCCTTTTTCTGCCATGTAGCTTGCAAAGTGGGGTCTTCCTATGTTTTTTGTCTTGAACCTTTCGTAAACTTCCTCGTAGGTAATCTCTACGCCCATTTCCCTAAGCTTTTCCGCCATTTTCATGTTGCGCCTGTTGCGTTCACCCTTCAAAAAGTCTGTGGCTCTGGCAAGTTCCGCTGATTTATGGCGCAACCCCAGCCCCAAAAGGTGGAATTCTCCGGTTGGCCACTGGACGGTAAGCTCAATTCCGGGAACAAATTCAATCCCGGCCTTAATGGCTTCTGCCTGAGCTTCCAAGAGGCCGTCCGTAGTGTCGTGGTCGGTAAGGGCAAGGGCGCAGATGCCTTTTTCTTTTGCATAGCGCACAAGCTCGGCAGGGGAAAAAGTTCCGTCAGAAGCTGTGGAATGTGTGTGTAAGTCTATCATTTCGTAAACATACTATCACTTATGCAAATAATAGTGTAGAGGCACTGTAGGCGCGACAAGGAAATCAGTTTTGGGTTCCACTACCAGAAAAAATATTTCATAAAAAATGAGCTTTTATGTGCTTTTTTCGAAATAGTATGTTATAATTTAGCTTAAGATTCGTGGTGGCTGTGCTGCCCAAGAGCGGAGTGTGTGAATGCCAAAAATTATTAACTACCCAAAGAATTCGATGATTTTTGTTGAAGGCGACAAGGATGACCGTATTTTTATCCTTCAGTCTGGCTACGTTATATTGGTTTCAACAGATTTTGAGACAGGCAAGGTCCTTAACGAAAAGCTTGCGATTGGGGAATTTTTTGGCGTAAAAAGTTCCCTGGCCCGCGTTCCAAGGCAGGAAACCGCTACGGTAATGGCGGATTCTGTCGTAGTTCAGATGACACCCGCTGAATTTGAAAAGATTTTCAGCCCCAACCAGACAGTTATGCTCAAGATGCTGCGCGTATTCAGCCGCAACTTGCGCGACCTTCACTACCGCACGGAACTGCTGCTTAACAACAACGACATACTTGTCCCTTCAGACAAAGGCATGATTCAGGTTGCACAAGCATTTCTGGATGAAGAACTCTACAATTCATGCGAACAGGTCTGCGAAAAAGTCCTTACACGCTACCCCTACGATGCAAACAAGTCCACCGTTGAAAAAATCATGGACCTTTCCAAGAGGCAAAAGGGGCGCGTAAAGAGTACGCATGACAGCGGCAGGGAAGAGGCCACATTTAAGCACAAGAAGGAAAATGCCCTCAAGCAGTTTGACCTTCCCATGTTCGAGCGTTTTTCCAAATCCTATTCGGACGGGGACGTAATTATATGCGAGTATGAGCCAGGAGAAAGCTTCTACCTTGTCCAGTCGGGGCAGGTTCAGCTGGAAAAGCTTATAAGCGGTGCCCTAAAGCACATAGACATAGTGAATCCGGGCGAATTCTTTGGCGAAATGGCAATTCTTGACGATTCCCCCAGAAGCGCAACCTGTATTGCAAAGGGAGACGTGCGTTGCCTTGAATTCAACAAGGAAAACTTCCGCGTACTTGTTACCGGCAACCCCCAGATTGCAATGATTCTTCTGCGGCTTTTCTGCAAGCGCATTTACGACCAGAAGAGGCGCACAAAGATTCTCGTAATAAAGGACATTCAGGCGCGTATCAGCGACATTTTCCTTATGTACGACGAGATGACCCCGCTTACGGAGGCAGACCAGGACACTTCAAAGCGCAAATTCAACCTTACGGTGAACGACATTGCCCACTGGGCCGGTATTTCGCTTGACGATGCCCGTGACGAGATGAACAAGATGAGTGCCCGCGGCAAAGTTGAAATCTACGAGCCGCAACACCAGATGCTTGTAAAGAACATCAACGACATGAAGCGCGTCGTTGATACCTACTACACGATTCTTAACGCCCACCGCGAACAGGAAATCCGCTAGAAAAGCGTTTTGAAGCAGGGGATTTCTTGCGGCACTTCTTTTTGCAAAGGGCTTTCCGTGGTCGCTTGAAACTTCGTTGCGAAATCCGCGGGGCCAGCAAGTGTAAAATAAGTAGCGCCAAGGAGGGCGCGTCATTTGTTAAAGCAAAAAAACAGTTGAGTTTTCGCAGAAAACTCATGTTAAAAAATTGCACGGATGCAATTTTTTAACAACCGCCACTACAATCCCGGCCGTGTCCGCTTTTTTTACTGGCATTGGGAATCCCAAAGACAAAAAAGTAGGTTTACCCTCTTATAGGAAAACAAATATGTATAACAAAAGAAAAATTTGCCTCTTTTTACCCCTCCTTGCAATGATTTTTTCTGCCTCTGCAAAAAAAAGAAATCCCCAAACAGATTACCTTGAACTAAAAAGAATAAAAAGCGCAGAAAGCGTAATTACAATAGTGGATGAGCAAAGAGAAATCGCTCTCGTCCTAAACAAAGAACAAAGGAATGCCCTCTTGGACAAGCTTGAAGTTTCCAAAAAACTGGAAGCAAAAAAATTCCCCTCCCCCTGCAAGGCCTACAAACTTAATCTTTACTACGACACACACTACCTTTCTTTTATAACAAACGGAAAGACTATTTGCCAAAGCGGAAGTTCAGAAATGTACGAACTTTTAAACGACTGTTCAGAAACAATAGAGGCTGTTTTTGGAATCTACGATGCCTTTCTAAATCCCCCGCCTACTGCAAAAAATAATTCCGCCTCAGATTTTATTGTTACAAGCCATTACCTTTTGCAAAAGAGGGACAAGAACAGATACTACGTCTTGGAGCTAACTTACGGAAGCGGGTTACCGGTTACATCAATAAGGGCTTTTGATGCAGTTGCAAGCACGGACTTTATTCAACTTGATGACGATAAAAAAATATCCATTAAAAACCATGAATACGAATTATACATCAAAGGCAAAAAGACAGGGGCCAGTATTTTTACGGATTACAGCCTTAAACGCTTAAAAGTCGACATGCATTCATTTTACATCTACCACAATTAAAACACAATTAAAAAAAGGGGCAGTACCAACATTAGGAGGCTATCGGTACTGCCCAAAGAATTATTTAATCACTTTTAGCGATTCGTGGTCTATTGTTAAGGCTACAACAATCAGGAAGATAATTCCCTTTACCAGCTGCTGGGTTGCGGCAACAGGGAATACCATCGGAAGCGATTTTTCAAGAACACAATAGGTAAGCGTTCCCAAGATGATGTTGGAAAAGCGTGCCCTTGCACCGCCGGAAATTGGCATGCCACCCAAAACCAGGGCTATAAGAATCTGAGTTTCAAGCTGGCGGCCTGCGGTTCCAGTAATTGCACCAACATGGACTACGTTTATAAAGGAAGCAAATCCCGTAATTGCACCAGCGGAAACATAGACCATGAATTTTGTAAGGTCTGGTTTGCAGCCGGAAAAGCGGGCGGCAGTTTCACCGGCACCAATTGCCCTAAGGTCTACGCCAAGACGGGTGTAGTGCCAAAGGAAGAAGACAACCACAAGGACAATTCCCATCAGCACAAACTTGAACCATGTCTGGTCAAGGGAAAGCACATTGTAGCTTGCGGGAACAGGTCCTGCCGTAGTAATGTACTTGCAAAGCCCCCTAAAGAAATACTGGGAACACATGGTTACTATAAAAGACGCAATCTTAAAGCGCACGTGGAAAAAGCCGTTAAAGGCACCCATCACCGCACCAGATGCAACGGAGGCAATTATAGCAAGGGGTATGCTGTACATGGAAACCCAGCAGAATATTATTGAAGAAAGTCCCAGAACAGACCCCTGCGAAAAGTCAAGGCCGCCAACCGTCATTATAAGGAATACGCCGCAGCAACAGGTCATCAGTACAAAGACCTGGCTTAGCATAAGGCTAAGATTCTTTGGCTGAACAATTTTTCCACCAGTCAAGATGGAAAAGAGCAGCACAATGCCTACAAAACCAAACAAGGGGCCAAAGTTGGAAACGATCCCCTTTAGCTTGGCTTTCTTGGCCATTTGTTCTTCCGTTATATTTTTTACTGCAACTTGAGTAGTCATACAATTCTCCTATACTATATCATCTTTGCAATGAGGTCTTTTTCGCCAAGCTCCCGGTTACGCACAAACTCGCCGTTGAATTTGCCGTCCTTCATGATGAAGATGCGGTCGCTCATACCCAAAAGCTCTGGAAGTTCTTCGGAAATCATGATGATTGACTTGCCCTGCTTCTTAAGCTCCGTCATAAGTCCGTAGATGTCCGCCTTTACCCTTACGTCTATACCGCGGGTTGGGCTGTCCAAAATCAGAATGTTTGATCCCTTGCCTATCCAGCGGGCAAGAACAACCTTCTGCTTGTTTCCACCGGAAAGCTCAGAGACGTACTGTTTGATTCCAACCATTTTTGTGCTCATCTGAACGGCAAAATCCTGGGCAAATTTATCCAGCTTCTTAAGGCTAAGGATTCCATGATTGGACAAATCATCAAGCGAAGGAAGAATGATGTTTTCGCCGATGGAGTCTGCAATAACAATTGATTCGTTGTCGCGGTCCTTTGACGCATAGGCTACGCTATGTTTTATTGCTCCGGGGATATTCTTTATTTCGTAGCCGTCGCTCATCGTTACAGAACCTGATCGGTTGTAGGAAGCACCAAATATTGCCTTGCCAATTTCGTGCATACCGCATTCGGAAAGACCACCAATTCCAAGAATCTCTCCCTTGTGCAGCTCAAGGTTTATGTTTTCTATTTCTCCTGGAACAGACACGTTCTTGAGCGAAAGTACAACCTCGTCAGAAACCTTTTCGCCGTAGTCGGTTCTGTAATACTTGTTGTCCAGTTCGCGGCCAACCATTTCGCGCTTAAGGTCATCCGTAGTAACGTCCTTGGTCTGGAAAGTCTTTACAAGCACGCCGTCGCGGAGAACAGAAATTCTGTCTGTGTGCTCAATAACTTCGTCCAAGTCGTGGGAGATAAAAATTACCGTGGAACCGTTTTCGCGGGTTTTATTCATCACCTTGAAGAGTTCCTGGCGGCCGTCGTGGCTTAAGGCGGTGGTGGTTTCGTCTACTACAAGGATTTTTGGGTTGAAGTATGTGGCCTTTACAATTTCTACAAGCTTCCTTTCTTCAAAGGAATACATGTCTATCATTTTGGAAGCCTTTATCTGGCTAAAACCATAGGAATCCAAAAGGCGCTGGGCTTCCTTGTTCATAGACCTGGAATCTTTTACGATTCCGTGCATGAACTTGTCCTCTTCGCCAAGGAAAATATTTTCTGAAACCGTAAGCCCCGGAAGTGTTCCCATTTCCTGAACGATGATTGCAATGCCTTCCTTGTTAGCTTCTACCTGGCTTTTGGGTTTTATTTCCTTTCCCAGCAGGGTGAATGTTCCGCTTGAGATGGTGTGGATGCCGCAGAGCATGGAGCTGAACGTTGACTTTCCAGAACCGTTCTCTCCTATAAGGCCGTGGATTTCTCCGGGATAGAGTTCAAGGGACAAATCCTTTACGGCATGGGTTACGCCAAAGTATTTATTTATTTTTTCCGCTTTTAAAAGTACCTGATTCATCTTCTTCTCCTTAAATTATTTTACTACGCTACCTTTCTTACCGCGGTTGGTAAGTGTAACGATGGCAAGGAGAACCGCACCAGTAACAAAGTCGTTGATTGTGGTGGGTACGTCAAGGGCAACAAGTCCGTTGAATATCATTGTGATAATAAATTCACCGATTACGATTGCTGTGACTGGGCAGCCGTATTTTTTAAAGGCCACGCCAAAGAAGGTTCCCATGAGGGGCTTAAAGTTTCTGTCCATGCTGGTCATACCGGTTACGGCAAGCATTCCCTTTCCGTAGCTTACGGTAAGCAGGGCCATTATTCCCACAAAGAAATGCAGGAGCACAAAGCCTATGAATTTATATTTTTCCACGCTGATTCCCATGTTCTTTGCAACAAGCTCGTTGCTGCCTATTGCATTGCAGTAGGTTCCGATTCTTGTAAAGCGCAGGATAAAAACCATAAGGAAGAATGCTGCAAATGCAACTATATAGTTCCATGGGGCATGGTTAAAGGCAAGTATGGAAGAGTTGGTAAGCTTTCCAGGAAAACCGGAAGCGTCAAGCTTTACAACATAGTTTGCAACGCTTTCCAGAATGAGCATAAGTCCAACCGTAACAATCATGGACGGAATCTTTAGCTTGGAATAGAAAACACCGTTAAAGGCACCAATCAAAGCACCTGTAAGCAGGGTTCCGCCTATAAGACCTATGTAGCCCAAGTGCCTTGAAAGCAAAACTCCTACTATAGAAGAAAGAACGATGTTGGCTCCGATTGAAAAGTCAAAGAGCCCCATTACGACAATAAAATAAAAGCCGCATCCGCCGACTGCATACTGAATGCTTGTCTGAAGGTAGTCAGACATAAGCTTTGGCGTTCCAAAGTTTTGCGGGGAAAGCAACTTGAATATTCCCCAGCACAAAACAGCCAGAACCACAAGGGCCGTAACGCCAAAATAACGGCTCTTCTTGAACATAGTAAACTTTTCGTTAGCTAGTACCCTATTTCCAATATCACTCATTTCTGACACCCTAAAAAAAAAGGGGGCAGCCTTACAATTTTCTGCCCCCATCATGATTAAGATAAACGCCTATCTGCGGCTCTTTACGTCTTCAATAGAAAGCTTTGCGGTTGCAACTTCAAGATCTTTTTCTGAAAGTGCAGCCATTGCCTTAAGCTCCTCTGCGTTGTAAGGAAGTGCATCTACGAAATACTTTGCGTATGCAGCATAGTCTTCCGGAGAAGCAACATACAGGTATGGGAAGTTTACGTCATAGAAGCCGTCTGTTGAAACAGCGTAGTTTCCTTTGATTGCATTGTAAACAAGCATGAATGCGATGAGCGGGTCGCAATAGTGTCCGCCAGATTCAGCAGCCATGCCGCCGCTCTTGAGCTGTTCGTCAAGGTCTGCAAGGAAGTCTGTTGAAACAACGGCAATCTTTCCCTTCTTGCCCATTGATTCGATTGCAGCAAGTGCGCCAACGAGTGTGTCTCCACCACCACCGGCTACGATAAGGGCATCGATGTCCGGGTTTGCATTGATGATAGCTTCTGCTGTTGAACGGCCTGTGTCTGATGTTGTTCCGCCGTACTGGGGTTCAAGAAGCTCAATCTTGTCTGAGTGGGATGCGTTCCAGTCTTCTACGCCTTTCTTGTATCCTTCCCAGCGCAAAAGGAATGTTGCGTCTCCAGCTTCCCAGCCTTCGAGGGCAATCTTCTTGTTTCCTTTTTCTGCAAGAATTGTAACGAGCTTTTTGCCGTTTTCTACTTCATTTTCGTGAACTGCACCTACGAAATAAGGGGATTTTGCTGCAAGGGCATACTCGTTGGGGTTTGCATCCTTGCTGATGATGCGGAAGAACTGGGCACAGTAAACCTTGTTCTGGTTGCATGTGTTGATTACGGATGTCATTTCTGCAGATGCAGAGTTGCAGATGATGATACCGTCACAACCAGCAGCGCTCAAAGTTTCCGCAGAGCTTGTTACGTTTTCTGAGATGTGTCCCTGGTCAACATACATTACCTGGACGTCCAGGGCTTTTGCAGCCTCGTCGATAATCCTCTTGCACTGGCTTCCCAAAGTGTCTGTTGAACTCCAAATGGAAACACCAATCTTTATCTTCTTTGAATCAGAAGCATTGGAGCTAGAAGCTCCTGCAGCTTGCTTCTTAGAACAAGAAACGAACATTGCTCCAAGCAGAGCCACAGCACAAACTAATTTAATTAATTTCTTCATTAACCATCCTCCATATATAATCATACCCCAGCCTGTGAATTTTTGAATAAGGAATCTTACGATTTTATGTCGATTTTTTTTTTACATTTTTTTGAAAGGGAAATGTTTTGCGGGAAGGTAAAATAATTTACTATAAAATGTTTGTTTTTTTACGCCTCCCAATCCGCCTACGCCGCCGTGGAGGGGCGCGAAGCGTTGACGGTGGGAGAGACGCTCCCTGAGCCTGTTGAAGGGGCGGCTCTTCCGCCGGCAATGACCGTTAGGGAACCCCGGAAGGGCGGTGACGAAAGCAATGTTCGGTCGATTCTAGCAAACAAACGGATGGTAGAGCAAAAAAAAGTTCGTCCATAAAAAAAGCAAAAATCCCATAATTTTTATTACAAAAACTTTAATTTTTTCACTATTTACAGACGGCTTTTTTCGTGATATATTTATTCTAGGATAAATGCGCCAACATTAGGAGTTATTATGAAGTTTGGTTACTTTGATGACAAAAACAGGGAG
>JAILHV010000233.1 GCA_024695625.1 Treponema sp. | reverse complement strand
CATAAAAAAAGCCGCCCGTATTTCAGGACGGCTTCATTCAAGAATTGGCTTGAATCAAGTTACAGCAATAATTACTGTCTTGTTGAACCAGAATCTTCTACACCAGAAGATGTGAATGTGTCTTCAGTTGCCATCTTCTGCTGTTCGAGGTAGCGGTTAACCTGCTTGTTGCCAAAGCGGCTCATTTCGAGGTTCTGGCGAGCCTTTTCCTTCTTTGTGATGATTCCCCAGAGGTCTTCGTCTGCGATGTCGCGTTCTGTCTTGAGAACTGCTTCGTCGTAGATAACCTTTACATCCTTGAAGTATCCAACAAAGTTATCACCGATGTCAGATGCGTCACGTGTAATCTGGAATCCTGCGAACTTAACATAAGGAGTTCCGCGTGGATAGATTGGGTATACTCTGATTTCGCGTGTGCGTACTTCAGAGATATAGTCCGGGTTGTTCCACTGGAGCTGCTTCCAGCCGTCGAACAGGAGTGAGCCCATGTAGTAGCGGCGTTCTACACCGTCGTTGTCCTTAAGAAGAACATAGAGCTGGTGTGGGAAGTTCATACCCATTGTATAGCAGGAAATTGCCTTGATTGTTCCAACGTTTGTGATCAAGCCGTAGCCATCTTCGAAGAGGTACTTGCCCTTCTGTTCGTCAGTCTGTTCACCGCGGACACCGTTTTCATCAGCATCTGCGAGTGGCTCGTAAGCCTGAATGTCGAACGGAGGTACGATCTTAGCGTTTGCATTGTTGTTCCATGTTGGGAATACAACGCGAACACCGAGTACGTCTGAACCAGCGAATGGCTGTTCAGATCCGTCTCTTACGCGAGCGGCCTTTGTCGTGGACAAAGCAAGAGCCTGTGGGTTCTTTGCTGAAGAGTTCAATACTACTTCCCAGTTAGGGATAGCAAGAGAAGTCTTCATGAGTGATTTCTGTTCATTGGTGAATGTAGCACCAGCTGCAACAGAATAGTCCATTACAGTTCTGCTGTTCTGTGTGTTTTGACCGTCTGCATTCGGAATGGAGTCAGCTGTCAACTTTGTAAAGTCGATAAGCGTAGCTTCCTTTGCAAATGCGAATGATCCAACGAGAACCATTGCAGCAGCAGTTAAAATTAAATTCCTCTTCATTCGAAGCTCCTTTAATACATTTTTGATGTAGCCTTGTTAGTAATAGTATCTATTAAGAAAGTCATTTTGTCAACGTTTTTTTGAAAGAATTTGATTTTTTTAAAATCTCTTCAATCTTGAAGCGCTTCTAAAATCAGCTTTTTTCACAGACACTTTTACCGTCAATGTACACCAAAACGGTATTTATTTTTGTGAAGTTCTTCACAATATTCCTTTTTAAAAGGGATATTCCTGTATTAATATCGGCAGCATCGTCTGAACTCTTTAATGCTCCCTTGCTCAATCCAACGTAGGCTGTTCCGTCTTCACCAATGGTAAAGAACTCCAATGTCGTTTCCCTGGGAAAAAGCTTTTTGTAGCTGTGCGTAAGCGGGCCAAGCAGGAGGTCGTCCACAAAATACATTTCCGTTCCCTGGGCAGATTCCTTGGGGATAAAGCGCTCTTCCGTATAGGTCTTGCCGTTTTCAAATGACGGAAAGTACATAATGGTTCTTATTGCCTTTTGTTTTTTCTGGATTGAAAACATTGAAATGGCAAAAGCGGCCACTGCAAGGACGGTGCATACGAGTGCGGTAAGAAAATATGGCTTATTTTTCATTTTTTACTGTAAATCCTCTTGAACGTTCAAAATGCGTTACAAACGCTTGGAGCCCATTATATATTCCAAACGTAACTTTTTGCAAGTACTCTTCATCGGCAAGCAGGGCAGCCTCGGTGGGGTTCGTCAAAAAGCCTGTTTCCACAAGAACGCTGGGCATGTTTGCGTTGCGCACGACAAACCATTCCTCCGCCTTTATGCCGCGGGAGGAACTCAGCTTTCCCACCTGGGCCTTAATTCCCTCCGTGATGAATTTTGAGATGAGCACGGATTCGGTAGTATATTCCTCTTCCATTATAGCATTGACAATCGTGTTGACGTCGTTGTCTTCGCTTACGTCCTTGTTCAAGACCTTGCGCCTGTAACCGGGGGAAAGGTACCAGACCTCGTAACCGGATGCGTTTTTGTCAAGGCTTGCATTCACGTGTATTGAGACATATACTATGGCCTCGTTGGGGGCAAGCTTTACGGAATTGGCTATTTCGGTACGCTGCCCCAGGGAAAGGTATATGTCCTTGTCGCGGGTCATGATTATGCGCTTGTCGGGATAGGCCTTCTTGAGGCAGTCGCAGAGCTTTAGGCCAATCTTTAGGTTTACGTCCTTTTCCACGATCTTGACTGTCTTTCCCTTTATTACGTGGCTTGCGCTTGCACCGTTATCCTTTCCTCCATGGCCTGGGTCAATGATTATGACTCCGACCTTGTACTGGCTGAGCGAATCCTGCTCCTTAAAGAAGTTGATGGCTGCCGTCATGAATTTTTCCCCGGCAAAGAGAACCCCGTCCTTAAGATAGGGGGCTTTCTCGTTCATGATGCTGCTGTAGTTCTTTAGTGCAAAGTCGCCTCCTGCCTTAAAAGATATCTGGCGGCCGTTTTTTTCCATGACTCCAGAAAGCGAAAAGGGATCCCAGTAGACGGTTATGCCTGCCTGTGCGGAACTTTCCAAGAGGTTTACGTCTTTTTGAGAAGTTCCTGCAAAAGATGCAGAGTTTAAAAAGAGGAAAATAGTGAATAAAAGCGCAATCCCCTTCCCTTTCATTTAAATGGGAACCCCCGTTTTGTCTTTTTATCGGCCTTGCAGTCCGCTAGATAAAGTATACCCTGAATTCCGCCCCTAATCAATGCTTTTACGAAAGGCTTTGTTTCCAGGCTGGCGTGGTTTGGGCATATTGAATCAAAAAGCGCCAATGTCTGCGCCAGGCTCCTGTGGTTGTAGTCAGAAAGAAGCTGGACTTTATCCAGCAGTTCCTGGGGGAAGAAATTTCTTGCAGGGAGGTCTTTTTCAAATACAGGATTTTTGTCTGCGAAATCAAGGAATGACTTTGATTGGCCTTCATCAAGTGCAAAGGCATCCGGCGGGAAAGATTTTTCGCTCTTGTGGCACTTACCTTCCAGGAAGTCCTGGGTTGCCCTGTTGTTCTTTTCCAGACGCAAAACAAGAGTGGAAACACTTTTCTCTGCGGCCTCAACGGCAAGTTCATGGTTTGGGGCAAGAGAAATTACGTTGCCACATTTTTCCACATTGTTGCGGGGAAAGCTTACGGCATTACCCTTCCTGCACCTAAAGAACATGTTCTTTACAAAAGGAACACAAGATGCGCTGTCTGCATTGTAGACCTTGTGGATTTTTCCCGGTATGGAAATCCATGCCCTTTCTGCGCTTACGTTTTTGCATGGAACTTCGTAAACCTTGAAGGGACAGTCTTTTACATCAAGAGGAATTCTTTGGTCAAGCAGTTCCTTGGGCTCAAGGCCAAGTGCAATCTGCATCAATGACTTTGTAAGATTAAGCGATGATGAGTAGGGGTATGTCCAGCCAGACATGTAGCCTCCGGAAAGGCGTGCCGCTATTTCTCCAATCATGGGTCCCTTTGCAGTATACTTTATGTCTGCCTTGGCAGCACCGCATGTTAATCCCAATGCAGCTATTCCTTTTGCAAAAGTCTGGATAAGCTCCAGCTTTTTTTCTTCATCAAACACCGACGGCATTGTGTGCCCCATCTCTATAAAATATGGCGGGTAATAGATGTGGCGGTCTGCAAAGCCGGTAATTGTAAGCGTGCCATTGTAAACAACGGAGTCTATGGAAAATTCAGGCCCTTCCATGTAGTCTTCGAGAATGGCCCTTCCGCTTCTTGAGTTGCGGGCGGCATCTTCCACTGCTGGAAGGAATTCCGACTTGTTCCTTATAAGACGGCAGCCCCTAGCCCCCATATTGTCTACCGGCTTTACAACCTTGGGAAAATTCATTGAATCAAGGATTTCTGGTTTTAGGAAAGATGCAATGTGGGAACGCTCAATCTGAACAAATTCCGGGGAGCTTACATTCATTGCCTTAAAGCAGCTCCTCATCTTTATCTTGTCGCTTGCGTTTACGGCAGCTTCAAATGTATGGGACTTGAATCCGCATTTTTCTGCAACATAGCTTACGGATGCGGAAAAATCAGTTCCTGCGGTAAAGACACCTGCTATGTTTTCCTTGTGCGAAAGGGCAAATTCTGCTATCTTCTCGCGGTCCTTCAGGTCTATAAGTTCAAAGTGGTCGGCGAAGGGTACGCAAACCGCATTGGGGTTAGCATCTACGGCAAGCACCTTAAAGCCCAGTTCCTTTGCGGCTTCAAAAGACGGCCGCTGCATGAGGCCTGCACCCAAAATCAAAACATATCTGCCATCCATAATTAGTTCACCTTCCTGCAATAGACTTCAAAAGTATCCCCAAGCTTAAAAAGCATACTTAAGGTTTTGTACATTCGGAACTTCAATGATTTTGAATCCGATCCGCTCTTTTTTATTGAAGGGAATCTTTCGGGATGAATTCCTGTAGAGACAGTGCGCACAACCTTGAATCCGTATTTCTTTAGGATGGACGCACAGCGCTTTGGTTCCCAGAGGGTATAATGGTCAGCGGGGCTTTGCCTAAAAAATTCATCCGTATTGTATTTTTCGCTTACACCTGCAGCAGACGGTGTGCTGAATGCAAAAATGCCACCCTTCTTGACAATCTTAGAAACCGCCTTTAGCACGCTGTCCAGGTCCTGAAAATGTTCAATTACGTACCACATTGTTACTGCATCAAATTTGTCTACTCCAAATTCTCCGGCAACATCCGCATCTGGGAATGAAGCAAGCAGGGCTGGATAATGCAAGGTGTTCTGAACGTATTCAACCGCATCCTTAGAAATGTCTGTTCCAAAAACATGCCAGCCTGAATCATTTGCGGCATCAAGGAAGGGACCCAGAGCACAGCCAATGTCCAGTACGGTTGGCGTTACGGATGAATGTCCGCGGCGGTAGATAAAGTCGATTATGCTAACCCTGCGCACACACTGGGCCTTTATGTTTTCAAAGTCATCCTGATAGGTTTTTCCGTACTGCTTTTTGTAGTCATCATAGAAGTAGTCATGATTGTATTCTGTCTGATGGCTTTGAATTGTCCACGACATGTAGAGCATACCGCATTTTTGGCAGCGGCGGAAGGTTCTTTCTGGAGTACGGGCAATGAGGGGGTCTTTTGGCCAAGACTTCTTTTCTTCCCGGCAGACAGGGCAACAGAGATTTGTTCCCTGCGAAAGGTTCAGCATAAAAGAGTCAAGCTCGTGAATTCCGTTTTCCTTTATGTCTCTGTAGAGGGATTTTTTATCTGCCAAAAGTTTTTGGAAAGAGTCCTTGTTGATCAATGATGCTTGAACGCATTTAAATGAATATTTTTCCGCAAGGCTTTCGTGGAGCGGCGTAGTACCCAAAAGGATTACGGCACAACCTGCGGCGGAGGCCTCAAAAGCAGTAAATCCGTAATGCGTTACAACAAGGTCAAATTCAAAAAGCTTTTCACGCAAATTCATTACAGGTTCTATTACACGTATGTATTTGGAAAGATTTTCCGGAACCTGTTCCTGTAAGCTCTTTGCCTTTGAAGCATCGCCTGCTATAGCCGTTACGTAAAGCCCGCATTCAGCAAGCGCAATGGCGGAAGGGAATGCAAGGGACGCCGGGTCTTCCCCTCCAAGCACCACAAGTGCGGTATGAATTTTTGCGCTTCTCTCTTCTTCTGAGCGGCGGTTCTTTGGAAGAATAATAAAGCCTGGCTCAGAAAGATTCGGCTTCCTCGTATAACCCAACGACGGGATTATATCCAGTAAGTAGTCGGCCCATTCAGTTTCGAGGGCTCCATCGTCTATACTTGCAACAGGGCATTGCAGGGAAATTTCCTTTGCTTCGCTTTCATCCGTCTTAAAGAGATCGGTCACTGCAAGATTGTAGCAAGAAAGGTTTTCAAGTTTAGAAACAACCTGCCACTGCTGGAGCCCTTCTGAATATGCCTCGTCCAGGAGTGTCTTTGTCTGCTCAAGCCCGCAGTCCTCAGGAATATAAATATCGCCACCTGTTTTGCATGCCAAGTCAAGGCAGCGCCGCAAATGACCTGTTCCCGCACCTTTCTTTGTGCTTGGAATAAAAATCATCGGGTATCTTACTGAAGGAATCTGCATTCCCCTGACTATTTCCTTTGTAGTATATGGTTCAAGAACATTTTTCTTGAACAGGGAATCCGTAGTTTTTGCCTTGTTAAGTGAGACAGCCCTTACAAAAGAAAGCGCCCGCCTGTAATCGCTTGCAGTGTCTATAGTAGTGCGCAGTTCGGGATGGTGATAGGCTGACGGTGCCTTTAGAAAGAGGCAGTTAAAATGATCCTGGTGCTTGTAGAGCGCAGGCCCAACATGCTCATGGTCTTCCGCAGTCAAGTTTGGGAGTTTGGATGCTTCCAAGAGAGAATGCGCAGAAAATATTTCCACCCCTGAACCGTGTGGAAGCCCGGTCCAAGTAATATAGTCAACCGAAGAGGAAGCCTTCCGCCTTTTGTATTCCTCAAGAAGCTCCGAAGCGGCATCGTAAAAGAGGAAGGGGTTGTCCGCAGTAGCGCGAACCACGATGTCTGCCTTGGACACTTCTATTGTCTTGCAAAACCTGTCAAGCACGTCTTCCTTGCTGCCCGAATAAAAATTCCAGCCGCACTTTTTTGCCGCAAATTCAAGCTCCGGGGCACTTTCCGTATCAACCGCAAGATAATAGGCATCGCACGGAACCTTCTTCATTGAAGCAAGAACCCACTCAAGCACGGCAAAACCTCCAAGCGGAAGAAGAGCCTTACGGGGAAGCCTTGTTGAAGAAAGCCTGCACTGGACTATCAGCACAACCCTTTCCTTTTTTCTACCTAACAAATCAAACACGCCCATCTATTTTCCCCAGTCCTGAATTAATGTTGCAGCATCCTTCTTGAACCTGTACTTGTTCTTTTCCGTCCACTTTCTTGCAAGTCCAAAAAGCTCCAGCGCATCGCGGAAAGAACACGAACGGCGGGCCCTGAATGCAAAGAATGAACTCAAAGGAATTTCCGCATGGTCATTTTTGAAGACCGGCAGAAGGTTCTTTATATAGAAGCGGAGGTAAGAAGAATCCACCGTCTGGTTTTCTTCGGGAACATCGCCCGAATAGGAAAAGCTGAATGAAGTCTGAACGGAAACCCTTTCTCCCCAAAGCCATGCCCGGCAGAAAAGATCAACCTTTTGCCAGTAAGCCGAAGAAATCGTGTAGTCTGCCCCGCCAAGCTGAATATACTTGTTGCGGTCATAGAAGCCTGCAAGGTCGGCAGGATAGAGCGTTATGTCCCCTTCCTGTATGGACAGTGACGAAGCCACCGTAAAAACGGACTTTTCCGCAGTCGGGAAAAAGCGCACGGGGATGGACTGGAAAGTTGATGTTGTAAGCCTTGGGCATACGCAAAAATCATTAAGGGCAATAAGCTTCTTAGCAAGCTGGGGGTTGAACAAAATGTCATCCATGCACATGTCATCCTGCAGTACAAGTACATACGGTGCAGTTGCCATGGACATTCCAAGGTTCAGCATGTCGCCTGCAGTAACATCCTCGAGTGCAACCACAAACCTAACACTGGGATAAAGCGAAGAGGCATTTGCAGTTGCAAAGCGGTTGCTCCCCGTCTCAATGCTTATGATGCTGTTAAAGCCGCGGTAAATGAGGTTGTCAAAGACACGGCTCCTAGAAGTCCTGTCCGTCCTGTTCAAAACGATGCAGTCAACCGGCATTTTGGACTGAGAAGACTGCTCTGCCCCGCCCATAACGGTATGGTTTATCTGCCTCTGGTTAAAAATTGAAGGTATAGTATTCATCGCATTTCCCGCACTTGCCACAGTATTTTTCTTCTATATGCTCGTTCAGATAGGGCCTGAATTTTTTCCAAACAGCCTCTATTCCGTCGGCAAACACATTTCCTACAATCAAAGGCTCATCGGCAAAAGGCTCGTTTTCCCTGCACAGAGGCACATCTCCGTTGCCAAGAACCGTCATGTCCCTCTTTAAATGCCAGCATGGTGTCCGCAAAAGCGGGCTAAGGTCCGCCGGGCGTTCGTCATTAAAAAAGAGGCATGCATGGTCAAACTTTTGAATTATCACGTTTCCGCCCGAAGGAGAGGCCTTGTCGTGCCAGTAGCGGTAGAAAGACTCAAGCTCGCACTCGTTTGCATTCATCCTCGTAAACTGGGGCCACACGTTGGCGGGAAAAAGGTCTGACAAAACCTTAACAGCCCTCGTTGCCTTTGCAAAAGCAGATCCGTCCGAACCACCGTGAATCCTTGCGTAAACATCAGGTCCAAAGGCATCAACATTCACTATCCAGGTTACGCGGGAAGCCCCGGCTTCTGCAATCCGCCCAAGCTGCAAAGCAAGTCCTTCATCGCAGACATTGAGCGCATCTGTTTCAACAAGAAGCGAAAGCCCCTTGTGGGAAAGAACCTCAAGCGCATACTTTGCAAATTCAGGATTCAGCAGGGGATCGGCATAAGTGCCAAGCCCCACCACAGCCTTCTCGGAAAAAGCTTCCGCCGCACAAAGCAGTTTGCAAAAGCTTTCAAATTCCATACCGTCAAGCAAAAGCTCTTTCTTTGAATATGGATTGTAAACAGTCCCCACCCCATCAGGCCTTGAAATCTGAATGTTGTAAAAGGCCGGTACAGTCTGCTGCACGCCAGCACTTTTTAAAGCTGCATCCGAAAGAACCCTTGCATCAGCACCGCCAGCCTCACCGCAGGAAAGGCATGAAGGCTCAATTTTGCAAAGCTCCAGGCAGGCAAGCGTATTTGCCTTTGTAGAGCATGAAAAGTCAAGCCGGTACATTCTGTAGTCCTTTGGTGCCATTACGCTCTCTATCTCGAATGAGTTTATGTCCGTCTTAATCAGGTTAAAAATGCTTTCCTTGGTTGCGCCAAGTGACGCCGCCTTACAGTTGTCACCCTTTGCTATCCCGCACAAAATGTTGAGCGCACCGCTGTCAATAACCTCTGGAGCAAAACCCAAAGGCCATCCGTCAGCAAAAGAATATTCCGCCAGATATTTCCTGTGGTTTTCCAAAAGCTCCTCGGTCAAATCGTGGTTCAAAAATGGACAGTCACCGAATGCAAGCACTACGCAGGAAGAAGAAGTCCTCGCTGCAAAAAGGGCAAGTTCCTCTGCCAACGAAAGCGTATTCCAGCTTTCCTTCTTTACAAGGCTGAATTTCCCGGCACACGAGCATTTTTCAAGAATAGATTTTACCTGCTGTTCAGTATGGGGTGTAACTGCAACTGCATAGGCGCACTCCCCCTTTACCCCCTCAGCCCACTTTAGAACAAGCTCAAATGCCGATTTTCCTTCTGCCGTAAATATATTGTCAAAAGCATGGGCCTCGTCAAACCCTGCATATAAAAAAATTCCGTTTTTCATCTCTTTTTTATCGGATTTTTTCCCGCCCAAGTTAAGCCATTACTATAGAGGATTTTTATCATTAAAGAAATATTCAAAATCCTAACGTTGACTTTTTTAAGTTTTCTTTATAGAATTAAATAACAGTGGACAGAGGGGAAAATGACAGTTACGCTTAGAGAAATCAGACGGCTCCAGGACAAGGTTGCCGAAGAAATCAAGGAATTAAAGGAAAATCCGGACGCAGACTACGACCGTCTCGCAGAACTGCGCACGCTCAGCTTTAACATTTCAATGGTCTTTTTGCGCTACAGCATGGAAAAGGACAGCACGGAGATTGAGCTTGGCCCAGCAGACAGCAAAATTGTCAGCGCACTAAAGCCATTCAAGCAGGAGCAGGAAAAAAAGCAGGAGGCAGAGACCGAACGCAAAAAAACTGCCACTATGGCAGAATTTGTGGACAACATCTGCACCCTTTCCAAGGACTGCCTTGACGAAATCGTATTCATGCAGGAGTCGCTTGAACTTTGCCGCAACAAAATATTCAGGCAGAACATAGAGAGAAAGCTCGCATCCGCCCTAAAAGCCATGGAAGAAATCTACAGCCTGCGCACGGACAGCAAAAAACTTTCCCTATGGAAAAATGAAGTTCTTGAAGGAAGGGAAGATGCAGCAAAACTCCTTGGAAGCATAAAAACAGAGAAAAAAGCCGCCGCATCGCGTGAAAACGGTAAAAAAGGTGGCCGTCCAAGAAAAATTCAGGAAAAAAAGAGCGTAAAATCTCAAAAAAGTGCAAAAAGAATTTGACACAGCCCCACATATAGTGTATACTCCAAAGTAGATTCAGTATAAACCCACTATTTATATTGAACGATTCCCACTCAGCTCTGTCAGCTTTTCCCACTAATCCCACTGACAGGGCATTTTTTTTGCCTCCTTTCCTACACCATCCCCAGGGCCTAATATAAGAGTTTTTCACAAATTGAACTTACTCCATGCATAAAATGCAGCGGCTTTTAGAAAAATAAACCTTAAAATTGTTTTAGATTTGCACTTACCTTCCGTATTGCCTAAATTTTTACTTGACACAAAGGCGTTTTTTAACGATTATTATAACGTTATGAATAAAAACAACCTCTCCCGGGAATATCTTGAATCCATTTCCACGGCAGACTTGATTTCTTTGGCTGACGACTACGGAATTGACATACCGGAAAACCTTAACCGCCGCTTTATCATTGGAGACCTTCTTGAAGTTGCGGAGGAAATTCAGGCCAAGGAAGAAAACGAAGAAAACGTAATCATAGCCAAGGGCGAATTGGAAATTCCTGAAAACCTGCCCAAGACATACAACGAGACAAAAATACGCGCAGTGCTGCACAATCCCGCATGGGCCTTTGTGTTTTGGGACACACGGAGCAGCCTGCAGGGTGAAAGCGGAAACGGAATGGAAGGCATGTTCCTTCACGTGTGCATATTCAGCAGCGAGGACGAAAGTCCCACCGACTTTTTTGACATACAGGCGCCTTCAAGGTGCGGAGAGCAGTATGTCCTACTTCCCCCAGGAACAAAGAGCTTTGCAATCGAACTAAAAATTCCGTCTGCAGTACCGGGAGAAAAACCGGAGATAATTGCCTTTACGGAAAAAATACAGATTCCACAGGAAAATCCTGTAATAGCCGGCATAAAACCGGGGCAGAAGGTTCAAGTTCCGCCCATGGTTTCTCTTTCCGGCTTTGAACAGCTTTTGAGCGCCCAGTTCAGGGAGCACAGGGAATCATTTGCATAAAAAAAGAATTTAAAAACAAAAATGTGATTACGGGGTTTTAAAGTGTCAGACAAGAAATTGATAATAGTAATTACTGCTGAACAGGGCTATATCCGCAACCAAAAGACAGACGAAGGTTTTTCCGCCCAGAACGACATTCTCTTCGGGGCAATCACGGACACCTACATTCCCCTATTGAACCTTTTTACAAAACTCAGCGAAGAAAGCATTCCCTTTAAGGTTGGACTCGTGCTTAGCCCGGTGCTCTGCACGCTTTTGTCTGACGAAGTGCTTCAGGACCAGTACATAAACTACCTGGACAGGCGCATAGCACTTGGCGACGTTGAGCTTGAGCGCAACAAGGACAATGCAGAGCTTCTTGAGCAGGTTAGAAGCTGCCTTACCAGACTGCAGAAGACAAGGCTTGACTTTACAGACCGCTACAAGAAAAACCTCGTGGCAGCATTCAAGGACTTTGCAGAGCGTGACTACGTTGAGCTTATTGCAACCGCTGCCACATACGCCTATCTTCCCCATTATGCAGACCTCAAGGAAGCACTCAACGCACAGGTAGAGACTGGAATCCGCGCACAGAAGAACTTCTTTGAAGAAAGCGGGGACGGCTTCTATCTGCCATACCTTGGATGGGCCAACGAGCTTGAAAGCGTAATCCGCTCCTACAACATGAATTACACTATTGTAGACACAAAGGCCCTGCTCTTTTCCAAGGACTGCCCTTCTACAGGAATCTTTTCACCGGTAAGGACAAACCGCTCACTTGTTATTTTTGCAAAGGACAACGAGACACCCCAGGACATTACGGACAAAGACAGCGGTTTTGCCCAAAATGGTGCTTACAGGAACCAGAATGAAGACATTGGCTTCTCCCTCGAAGGCGCAGAGCTAGAAAACTTCCTTGGCAACAGCAGAATCCGCATACAGACCGGCTACAAGTACACGGCAAACGATTCTAAAGTATACGACGCAAAAAAAGCCCATGAACAGGTAAAAAAAGACGCTCTTGCCTTCTACAACTCAAAAAAGGAAAAGCTCAACAAGGCTTCATCCCTTATGGAAGACGGACAGGATGCAATACTCACCTGCACCATTCCCGCAGAAGTTCTTGGCCAGACCTGGTTTGAAGGCATTGACTGGCTGGAAGAAGTAATACGCCTTGTCTGCACAGAAAGCAAACAGGAAGAAAAGATTAACCTTTCACTTTGCAGAAGCAACCTGGAAAAGCAGTTCTCCCTGCCAAAAACAACGCTCTACCCCTGCGGCGAAAGCGGAAGCGGCTACGGAGAAGACCTTCTTGACAGCAGCAATAGCTACATGTACCGCTACGTGCGCACCGCAACGGAAAGGGTCGTAGACCTAACCGAACGTTTCCCCGGCGAAACGGGCCTAAAGGCAAGGCTTCTAGACACAGGGGCAAAGGAAGTCCTTCTTGCACAAAGCGGCGACTGGCCTTCAATGATACACGAACAGAAGCTTCCAAACTTTGCTGCGGAATCCTTCAAAAAGCACATTCTTTCCTTTACGACAGTATTCGACTCGCTTGCAAGCAACACCGTAAGCACGGAATGGCTCACAAACATCGAAAGGGAGCATTCAATCTTCCCCTGGCTCACATACCGGGTTTTCTCACGAAAAAAATAGGCAAAACTGGAATTTCTCAATTATCTTCACTTAAGTGCCGAAAATAAGATAAGGCTTATTTTAAAACAAAAAGGCTCAGGAGAAAAATTGAGGCGCCTGCATAATATATTCAGAATTCTCTCTATATGCATTCTCTCGCTAGGCTTTGCGGAAGCGGCATTTTCATCGGGAAAAAAGGACAAGTCTGTTCCCCCGTCACCTGAAGAAAAATCCGACGGAAGGGAATATATATCTGAATACCCAAAATATCCTGATGAATTCAACCAGATAATGGAAGATGCATTCTATCTTGCCCAAAACGGCCAGTACCTTAATGCCGTGCATAGGTTCACAAGAAATCCCGTAACTTTCACGCTAAAAAAGCAGCAGTACGAAAGAAAGCGCAAGGGGCAGCCGGAAATTCAACCGGTGCACGACTCAATAGCCCGCGTACTTGAACTTGAAATGCAGTATACGGCCATGCAGGCAAAGCTCGTGTCCCTCAATACCGGACTAAAGGCCTCCGTAGCAAATTCGCTCTACCAGCAGGCAGAAGAAAACATAAACTCCATACGCGAAACACTGGAAACATTTTCCTCCATCAGGAACGGCATCTATGACGAAGGTGTAAAAATCAGGGAATTGTTCAAAAGCCTTAAGTCGCAAAAAGAAATAAACGACGAATGCTGGCTTTCCTTCTGCGAAAAATTCATACTGGGAACGGAAAAGACTCCCTACACTGGAATAATCGGGGCACTGGATGCCCAGTGGAACAGCATAGACCAGGGCCTTCTTGAGGCCATAACGGAAAAGGAAGAATCCCTGCAAGACATCTTTGACAAGGCCATGTCAGAGGAACTCATCTTCAATTCTCCCGATTCCTATGAATCAGCACGCAACGCCGTAATGGAATTTTCTCCCCTGTCATCCACGATGAAAAACATCCTGGATTTAAAAAAACTTCTTGCAGGAAAACTTTCCGAAAGGCAAAAAAGAACCAACAAGTCAATGATTGAATCTGCTGATTTTCTTGAGCAGGCAGAAGAAAAGAACCTTGAGCTTATAGAGACCGCACAAAAAATTTCCCTGCTGAACAAAAAGTACAGCGATGCAGAGGAAACGAAGGCGGATGTCATGCAGACAATGCGTGAAGGAAATGAGCAGACGATAAAAGAATACATATCGATTGCAAACGAGTACTCATCTTTTATAGGCCTTGCCGAAAGTGCCCGGAAGGAAAAATGGCTCAAGGGCACAAAGTCCTTTGCAAAGGAAGTTCCCCGCTGGACAAAGACAACAGAGTCTTTTGAAAAGTCATATTCTTTCATACAGAAGTACTGCGAAAAAAATGGAAATGAAGTGCTAAAAAAAGCTGGGGAAAGGCTCCTTGAAGCAGGTGATAAATTTTATGAAGACGAGAAAAATCAGTATGACCAGATAAAAATACTTGCACCCGGCATTGACATAAAGCTTGAAGAAGACGAGTCAGAGGAGACGCCAAAGCAGCACCCGACGGAATTCATAAAGCGAACGGAAGAGCTTTTGAGGACAAACAGGGCCGACAGAAAATCACTGGAAGATGGTAGCTCAAGTCTGAACGATGCGGATAAATACTATAAGAGTACGGTCCAGTCCATGCAAAAAAAAGCTGGGGAACAGCTAAAAAAGCTGGAGCAGTTCAAGAAAACGCTTGAATCAAATTCAGAAAAAATAAGGAACCAGCAGCTTCATGCCAGAACCGCAATAAATGAAGTCCACATGTACTACAGCCGCGCCCTTAGCGCATACGAAAACGAAAACCTTTCCACTGCTCAGATAAACCTCGAAAAGGCGCAAAAGACCTACGACTCGATTATCTCTATAATGAAGATGGATGCCGACATTCAGGACCAGACATACGAAAACCTTTCTACTCTAAAGCAAAAAATCGTGGAAAAGCAGCGCCCTTCCCTCATAAAAAACCTGCGTGACTACAAAAGGGAAATCCGCGTCAACTACTACGCTGGCAACTATGAAGAAGCAAACGAGAATATAATACGCGCAGACAACGTAAGGCAGGAATGGGAAACCTTCATGGACACCCCTCTGGAAGCAGATGAAGAGCTTGAGCAGTTCCGCCAGCTTGTTACAACTGCACTTACAATAAAAAGTGGCAGGGTACTTAACCCGGACGATCCGCTATACCCAGAGATGTCACAAATCCTCTCCCTCTGCGACAGCTACTACACGCAGGGAACGAACGAAATCAACCGGGGAAAAAGAAGGGATGGCCTTTCCATCCTCAGGAAGGCAAAGGAAAAGCTTGAAGAGTTCAAGCTGGTTTACCCCCACAATCATGACGCAACGATTCTTGCATTCAAGGTGAACAAAATCCTTGACCCAAAGGCGTTTTCAGACACATACGCAAAGCTTCTTAAGGAACTCAAGGAAATTGATTACTCAAAGAAGAACGCCACTTCGCTGATGGGATATGGAGACCTTAAGGACCTGCAGGAAATAAACTCTGCCTACCCTGGACTTTCTGACTTCATTGCAAACATAGAAATAAACTGGGGGCTTAGGGAAAAGGCTTCGGACAACTCCTCAAAGGAAGAAGCGGAAGTTCTTGCGGCAGAAGCGCAAAAGTCACTTGATGCGGCTGGACGCGACCCTGCCAAGCTTGCAGAGATAAAGGCCATGGCAAACCAAGCGCTGGGTATGGACGAAACAAACGCAACCGCAATAGCGGTACTTGACGAGATTGCCCTAAGAACAGGACAGCAGGCGGCTGTAACATTAAATGCGGCTGACGAAGCAAAATACCAGCAGGCCATACGCTTCCTGCAAAACGGAAACGTCGTCGCCGCAAATGCAAACCTTCAGGAACTCTTGCAGAATCCTGAAAACCTGAGGTCTGCAAAAATTCAAAAACTTAAAAACCGTATTGAAGGAATGCTAAAATGAAGTTGATGTACAAGAAAATAAAAAAGGCCACATTTCTTGCTCTGCTGATGGCATTCATTCCATCTTTTGCCAAGGCGCAAAACTTTTACTGGGAAAAGCCAAGGATTGCAACAGACGCAAACAGGGACTGCCGCTTTCCGGAGGTTCTATCTTCCGGTGCAAAGTCGGGCGGCATTTCCGCTGTCTTTTGGCAGGACGTTGACAAGGCAAAAAAAGAAATCTACATTTCCATGACCACAAGCTGGGACGGCCAGAACTGGAGCAAGACAGACAGATTTGCAGGCCCCTACAGCTATTCAGGAGAAATACCGCAGATATATTCTGCTGCGCAAAATTCAAAGGGAAGAATTGCAGTCGCTGTAGTCTCCTCAACAAACCAGATAACAGTCCTTATGTCCGAAGACTACGGAAAGACATTTACTGAATATCCGCTTGAAGAGCAGGATGAACCCCTTGTTGGTGCAAGAATCCATGCCCTTGGAAACGGAAACTTCATAGTATTTGCAACCCTTGCCAACAAGTCAAAATTCAACCTGGTATACTCACGCAGCTCGGAAACAAAAAAAGGAACCAAATGGGAAGACTTTGACGACTTTAACTTTAAGACAAAGACCATGTTCAACCCCATTGCCCCAAACATCATAAACATTGGCTTTTCGGACATGATGGTTTTCCAGGCCCAGTATTCAGGCGGCGGAAGAAGCTCCTTCCAGATATTTGCAAGCACAACGTCTGACGGCGGAAAAAAATGGAGCGAACCTGTAATGATAACAGGCGGCATGCAGAACGCCACTTCGTTCAACAACCAGCGCCCTTCCCTCTTCTACAACAACGGCACAATTTACCTTGCATGGGAACGCGCATCTGTTGGCGGTATTCTTTCTTCAATATATGTCTGCACGCTGAATTCCCGAGGAGAACCTAAAGATGAGCCAATGCGCATAAGCCGGACAGGAAATGCGGTTCGTCCCTTCCTCTTCAACTATGACGGGAATTTCTTCCTTACCTGGACTGACTCGCAAAATGCAATGAGCAAGGTGCTTTATTCAAAAAAAACGAAGAGCATGTGGAGTGACCCAGACCTGATTGTAGACAGTACTCAGTCAACAGCACTGCCTGTTCTTTCCAAAAAGGGGGAAAGCCTTTCCTTTGTATGGCTTCAGAACGGTTCTTCAAAAAATTCAAAGCAAATCCTCATGCTCTTTAAAGACTCTACAATTCTTCCACCGGTAATAAAGCCAGTTTCTTTTGAAGAGGACAAGGGCGGAACTGATGAAAAAGCCGTAGCGGAATTTCAGGCAACGGAAGACTCTTCTGGTATAATGGGATTTTCCTACATCTTTACAGACGACAAGGACGCAGAACCACCGGAAAAACTCATGCGAATACCACAGGAATCAACAATAGAAGGAAACGCAACAAAAGACGGTCCCTGGTACTTTAAGGTAAAGCAGACAGACTACGCGGAAAACTGGTCAAAGACAACAACCCTTACTTACAGAAGGGACACCACTGCCCCGCTTGCCCCAACGATCGAAGAACTTGAAGACGACGGAAGCGGAATGCTAAAAAGCAACACATTCAAGATGAGCTGGAAACCGAAGGAAAGTGACGGCGACGTTGCAGGCTACACCTGGAGCCTAAAATACATTGCACCTGTTCCAAGAAGAGCGTGCACAAGCCCGGGACACCCGCTAAGGATTGCAGCAGAAGATGTAAAGGCAATATCCGACAAGCTCATGGAAGACAACAAGGAAAAAATCCTTTCCGTGGAAGCTCCGCCACTTTACCTAAAGGGAGAGGCAGATGTCCTTAATGAAGAATTCAACAACATAAGGAACGGCCTCTACGTATTTTCCGTTGCCGCAATAGACAAGGTTGGAAACATTGGAAAGCCTGCAACAAAAGCTTTTGCAATAAACAAATACATTCCCGTCACCTACATAACTGCAATAAATTCAGAGGCAGACGTATTCGGTGACATAAGCCTAGACATTCTTGGCGGAAACTTTGACTACGACGGAAACGTAACAGCCATCTATCTTGACAAAGACGGAAAGGCTCCCTACGACTACATACTCACAGAAAGCAACAATGACTTTGAGGTTGTCTCAGAAAACCGCATAACGAACATCCTCTTGCGCACAATGGACCAGGGCGACTACTACATAGGCCTCAATCATTCAGACCGGGGCTTGTACATAACAAAGGAAAAAATGCTCCACGCAGACGAGCACGGAACTGTAAAGACATTCAAAAAGTTCAAGTTCGTACCGGAATGGGTTACAGACAATTCAGAAATAAAGAAGAACGTGAACATAACAAAGATTGCCGCGGTCGCAATAATCCTATTGGCAATGGCAATCATAGTTTTGTCCATCAGAGGGCTGTCCAAGACGGCCGGTGAATCAATAGAAATACACAAGGAAATACAGGCACTCATAGAAGGAGGAATCATGCCTCAGGAAAAGAAAAACAGAAGCGAGCTCTTTACAAGGAAAGGCATTGGCCTGAGCACAAAAATGATGGCATGGACAACCCTGCTCTTGATAACAATTGTTGCGCTGGTAATCCTTGCGCTTAGCTATATAATGATAGCCCGCGAAGAAACTACCCGTGTACAGGGACTGCAGCAGAGGGCAAAGGTTCTTTTGGACTCAATGGCAAACGGAGCAAAGGTAAACCTGCCAAATGCAAGCTCCAACCTACTTGCCCTAACCGACTTGACTGACGAAGCAAAGACCCTTACGGATTCCCGCTATGCCGTAATAACAGGATACGGAAGCGAGGCAAAGGACACAAACATAGACTACGTCTGGGCTTCCAACGACGCAAACATAGCAAGCAAGACCAACACTTCTGAATTTGTAAACGGAAAGAGCAGGCTCACAGTAGAAGGCGTTGATAAAATTCAGGAAATGTGCAAGGCATTAAACGCAGAGGCGGAAAGCAGAATCAAATCCATGACGGTGCAAATTTCTGAACTTACCGCAGAAGGAATAAGCCTTACAGGAAAGACTGATGAAAAGAGCATTGCGCGCGTACATGAAATTGGAGAAATCACAAGGCAGCTCAACAGCCGCGTAAATGATGAGCTTGAAGAAATTTCAAAAGAAGGAATAGGCACCTACCCTAACTTTGACAGCACAAGGATTAACTACAAGGAAACTGAATACCTCTTCTTTAAGCCGGTAGTCTACCACTACGGAAACGAAGAGACTTATGTCCACGGTATTGTCTTCCTGCAGATAAGCACGCAGTCCCTTATTGCAGAAATGCACGAAGCCCGCATGGCCATAGCAAAAATAGCGGTGGCATCCATTGCAGCTGCAATCCTCATAGGAATTTTGAGCGCATCAATCCTTGCAGGAATTATCGTACGCCCAATCAAAAAGCTTGCAAGGCACGTTGCCATGATACGCGACACGGACGACAAGGAAAAACTTTCCGGCAAAGAGATAAAGCTCCGCATGAAAGACGAAATAGGAATGCTTGGCGACACAGTGAACGAGATGACAAAGGGACTTGTGGAAGCGGCCATACAGATGAAAAACCTAACGTTCGGAAAGGAGATACAGACAAAGTTCCTTCCCTTGCAGCAGGACCAAAACGGCAACACGCTTACGACAGGTTCCCTAAAAACCGACGGTGCAGACTTCTTTAGCTATTATGCAGGAGCAGACGACCTTTCCGGTGACTACTTCGACTACCGCCAGATAGACAAAGACCACTACGCAATAATCAAGTGCGACGTTTCCGGGCACGGAGTTCCAGCCGCACTCATCATGGTTCAGGTTGCTACCCTCTTCCTTAATGCATTCCGCTACTGGAACATGAACAACGGTGCGCAAAACACAAACCTTAGCCCTGTTGTGGAACAGATTAACGACCTTATAGAAAGCCGAGGATTCAAGGGACGCTTTGCCGCATTCACGCTGGGCATACTCAACATAAAAACCGGAGAATGCTGGTTCTGCAACGCGGGAGACAACATAGTCCCCTACTACGACGGAAAGAGCAGGCAGAAGAAATTCTTTACGCTGCCAGAAACACCTGCCGCGGGAATGTTCAGTTCTGACCTTATTTCCCTAAAGGGAGGCTATCCTGTTGTAAAGCACCAGTTCAGCAAGGGAGACGTACTTCTTCTTTACACTGACGGCATTGAAGAAGCAAAGAGAAATTTCCGCAACGCAGAAAGCGAAATTGTAACATGCGAAGAACCCGGACTTAGAGAGGGAGAAGCGCATGAAAACCACACTGTTGGAGAAAGCTCGGAAGAAATGTCTGCTGAACGCGTAAAAGACATAGTTGAATCCGTCTTTGAAAAGAAAAGCTACACCCTTAAAAAATGCCATGACGAAAGCGGTGATGAATTTACCTTTGACTTTAGCAACTGCGAAGGAAGCGCGGAAGACGCAATCATGGCACTTGTTTCCGTGGAAAAAGTTTTCCGCATGTACAGGAGAACGAACCCCAATCCTTCCGACCGCGTAAAAGTTGACAGGAAGATAGATGAATTCCTTCGCCTGCACTTTAAGGAATACAGCGAATGGTGCATGAACAGGAGCGACATAGAAAACGACCCCATTCACATCTATTACCACGGCATACTGGAAGATCCCCAGTTTGACGACCTTACGCTTATTGCAATAAAAAAGAACTAAATCTTCATATTCATAGCCTTGCGAACCTGGTCAAGGGTAACGGAGGCTATCTCGCGGGCACGGCGGGCACCGTCTTCAAGAACGCTGTTGATGTAGTCCATGTTCTTTTCAAGCTCTGCCCTCTTCTGCCTTAATGGGCGCAGGGCTTCGTTAAGGGCTTCCGTAAGGGTGTTCTTAAGCATACCGCCACCGCCTTCTCCAATGCGTTCAGCGATTGCCTGAGGCTCTTCCTTTGTGCAAAGGGAAATGAGCATAAGAAGGTTTGCAACTTCCGGACGGTTCACGGGATCAAAAGTTATGCGCCTCTCTCCGTCTGTCTTAGCCTTCTTTATGAGCTTTGCAGTCTCGTCTTCCGTAGCGCAAAGCATGATTGCATTTCCGCGGCTCTTGCTCATCTTCTGGCTTCCGTCAAGACCAAGAATGCTTGGCGTCTTTGAAAGCAGGACTGACGGCTCCGGGAAAACAGGCTCCGTGTCC
>JAILHV010000210.1 GCA_024695625.1 Treponema sp. | reverse complement strand
CGGATTAAGTCTGCCCTCATCATAAGCTGATGGCTAGAGATTATGGCTTCTGCAGGAGCTTCCCGCAGCGTGTGTAAAGGTAATTGTGATGTTTTCATGCAAGGTATTATATAGAAAAGAATGGTTTTAGTTAATAGGGGGTGCTGGCATGTTTTTTGGGAGTAAATTTCTTGGACGGAGTTCTAATTGCTCTACCATTTTATTCTTTGGCTAATCCGACCGGACGTTTTTTGGGTTTACCCGCTTTCCGGGGTTCCGGGGGCCCCAACCCCCCTCCATTGCCTTGCGGCAACGGCTTCGCCGCCCCTCCAATCGGGCGTAGGTTGGATGGAGTTGCCTTGGAAAAATCCCTCCATGGATTTTTCCAAGGATTGCAGAATCGCTTTGCAATTCTGCATGTTGCTAAGCCGCCCTCCGTGGCTCTATATTGGTTGGCAAGATAGAGATAACCTGCACTCTGTAAATCTACACACTGTACTAGAAGAGTTTTTTTATATATACTAGAGAACATGAATCTTAGGACAAAAGTTGTTTTTATTTTATATACTGCACTTGCCGCTTTTTTGCCAGCCTTGCTTTTTGCCGCAGAAAAGGGTAGTGAACAAAAGGCTGCTGTGGAGGCAAAAGCTCCCGAAGGAATTGTTTATTCAAACCTAATTTTAAGCGAAGACGGAAAAACCGTAACCGGCACCGTGGACAAGGGCATTGCCACTGCCGAAATCCCGGAAGGTGTTACTGCCATTGCCCCAAAGGCCTTCTTCCACTGCGAAAACCTGCGCTCAATCGTAATACCGGAAGGGGTTGTCTCTATTGGTTCATGGGCATTTTCCCACTGCCGCGCCCTGTCCGAAGTTGCCTTGCCAAAAAGCCTTTCCCGCATAGAAGCCGGAGCCTTTAGCTGGTGCGACAAGCTCTTTTTTATAGAATTTCCCGCAAAGCTGGGCTACATTGGTGCAAACGCATTCTATTCTTGCGCTTCCCTAAAAAGCGTCACTTTGCCAAAAGGAATTACAAAGATAAGGAATGCAACTTTCTACGGTTGCCTAAAGCTTGAACAGGTTCTGCTGCCCCAGGCCCTTACGGAAATAGAAGAAAATGCCTTTGTAAACTGTGCATTCAAGACAATAGACTTCCCGCCAACACTTGTTCAAATTGGAAAGAGTTCATTCTACCACTGCCCCCGTCTTGAAAAGGTTTCCATCCCTGCCTCCGTTGCAGAAATTGGAGCCAAGGCCTTTGCCCACTGCGAGTCGCTGGAAAAAGTGGAGTGGAGCAGCCACAGCTGGCTAAAAGAAGTTGACGCGGATATATTCAGCAAGTCACCAGTCTACAAAAAGCTTAGCCTTCCAGATTCAATCAGTCTTGTAAACTACAATGCTCCGGAAGAAGAGGAACTTCCCCAAGAAGAACCTGTTCCCCCGGAACTGATGGGTGAGCAGGAAGAAGTTCCTGCAAAAAAGAAGAAGTAAGTCTTGGGGGCGCCTACATGCGGCTCTTAAGTTCCCCAACAAGGTCCTGAATGTTGTCCGTGTTGTCAACAGCCTGGCCGTTTACAATGTTAAAGTATAGTCCCGAATTATAATAGTAGATTTTGTATTCAACGGAATCTGTCTTTGGGTCAGGATTCATGTGGCTCTTGTAAGTTATTGATTCGCACACGAGGATAAAGTTGGTGCCGGAAACTTTGTAAAGGGTTGCAATGTATTTTCCCATTTCCCCGCAGAGGTCCATTTCTGCATACAGGCTTTCTGAATCTGACTTGTATACGCAGATTTCTCCGCCCTCCGACGAATGGCCGTTGTAGTCATAAGTCTTTCTTGAAAGATCCAGCTTTGGGTAGTAATTTACTTGGTTCAGTTCGTTAAGGTAGGCTTGCATAACGTTGCCGCTCTTTTGCTTAACAAGCAGGTCGTAAACATCTTTGTTAACAACGCCGTTCACAGAAAATCCCGCAAGCTTTTGGAATGCCTTTACGCCTTTTTCCGTCTTTGGCCCAAACCATCCGTCCGCTTCGCCAACTTCCGTAAAGCCAAGGTTGTTCAGCGCAACTTGAACTGCACGCACGTCTTCTCCGTTCATGCGGGATTTTTTTAGCATCAAAAGCCTGGAGTAATTTTGGGCAGTGGCAAAAAATGCCGCAAATAAAACCAACAGTGTAAGAATTGAAAAACGCTTCATAATTTACCTCTTGGTTTAATCATAAATCCAATCAGCGCAGAATTCAAGATTCTATTTGTCTTTTGCATTGTCTTTTGGACGGCAGCTTTTTGTAAATGAATTATGCCTTTTGCAAACAAGACTTCATCGTGGAACGGCTTTCCAGGGTTCCGCCTTTCGGCTCCATTCCTCCGCTGCGCTCCGGAATGGCTTCGCCACCCTTCCAATCCGGCCTCATGTCTTTTGCAAAAAATTACATCAGAGCCATTTTAATTTCTTCCAGAACGGCAAGGGCATTCATTCCTGTTTGCAATGTTGAGCGAAGTTCCGCCTTTCCGTCCAAGAAGTCCACTGCATTCTGAATCATGTTTGCAAAGTAGAGCGTCTTTTTTGGCCTTTTGAATTTTATTTCTTCCAGCGATTTAAATCCTGTGTAGAGTTTTGATTCCTTAGACATGTAAATATTAAAGAATCCGTTTCCGATCAGTATGCGGCCTTTCGTTCCGCGGATGTCCACCTCAAAGCCAAAGTATTTGCTTCTTCCGCTTATGTTTATTGTTACGCAGGGAACGCTTGGCAAAGAGTAGGTTGCACTTACGTTGCGCACTGCTCCCTTTTCGTCCCGCCAGATTCCGCTTACACTTGGCGAGCTTAGAATTGCTTTACCTTCATTTAGCTTTTCATTTTTTTGTAGGGCTTCAAGAAAGAAAAGCACAATGTCCACAAGATGAGTTCCGTCGTGAATAAGGCTGTAGGCACCTGTAGCTTCTTCGCTTTTGTCGTAGACTTTCATTCCAGAATAAAGGCTTGCGTTTATGCTTTGTATTTCCCCAATTTGCGTAAGGTATTCTGCTGCAAGCTTGTAGTCCAGGGCAAAGCGGCGCTCGTGGTTTACAAGGACGGGCACCTTGTTTTCTTCTGCGGCATTTTTTAGCTGC
>JAILHV010000199.1 GCA_024695625.1 Treponema sp. | reverse complement strand
TTCTGGTAATTGATTTTTTGAATCTGCCCTTTCATCGTCCTGTTAGCATAGCATTATTTTTACGATTGGGCAAACAGTTAAAAGTAAATGCAGGCAAAAAAAATACCGCAAGAAAAACTTTCTTACGGCTTTGAGTTGTACCGGGGAGACTTCGCAGCCAGTCATGTTGTTTGGTACAGACTAAAATAAGCGATACCCGTTGGGTGCAACATCCATAGGATATAAAAAATACCCCTAATGTGCCATGAAACCATAATACCCTTTTTGGACAAAAAGTAGTATTCATATTAAGACTTTTGAAAATTTTTTCTCTGGACCATACTCTATTTGCTAACCCGCTTTCCAGGGTTCCGTTTTATGGGAGACCAAGTAGCACCAAGGATGGTGCGTCGCTTGTTTGCAGATATCAACTTGCAAGTTTTTGTAAGAAAACTTGTGGATAAAAAATTGCAAGGAGGCAATTTTTTATCCACCGCCCTTCCAATCGGGGGTAGTCTTTATTCGCGGTACGGTGTCTTGTCTTTGCTTCGGTATATCTTATAAAAACTGAACCTTCACCAAAGACGTTTCCTCTGCTGCATCTGTAAAAGTTTGCTTGAAGGATTCAAAATATTCGCTTCCAAGATTTTCTGCGGCCTTTTGGCAAGAAGTGAATGTTATGTCCCAAAAAGGATGTTCGTCGCACAGAATGTCGAATAGGGCGTCCAAATTGTTTCCGTAGTATTCGGGGAATTTTAAAACAGAGGCAAGCAGCTTGTGTAGCCCGGCCTTTGTTTCTATTCCAATCAAGTCAATGGTAAAAGAATCAGCCTTAAACTCTTTTTCCGCCGAATTTTCTGCAAGCCCGCGTATTTCACTCACTTTTCTTCTCCATACAAAAGAACGAACGTTTGGTAGTGGTCTCCTGTGTAATAAACCAAGCCGTCATTCGAAAAGACAATTCTTTTGGCACCACGGCTAGATTTACCCAGCGTGTCTATGTCACATTCGGTGTAGGTGCGTCCCTTTGCCTTGGGAAGAATGCCTTCCCTGTTGTGGAATCTGTCTCCTCCGATGCACTTGTTTTCTGCCTTTAGGTTTACACCCTGAGCCTCTTTCTTTGTAATAAAATTGTCCGGCAAGTGCTTGTACAGATGGATATAAAGGGCAACGTCTTCTTTTGATGTGTAAATGCCGTCTTCGTTCAGCGAATTGTTTGGTGTATTTAGCGAAGAACTTGTGTCTTCTTCAAATTCTTGGGGACAGTTGTTACTGTCTGCTTCGGGTACAGTTAAGTCAGGTACAGATTGGGGTACAGTTTCTTCTATTGCAGGTATTTCTTCATTTGCTAAGTCCTGCTGTATTGTGCTAGTTACAAGTGGCTGCCCTTGGGTCTGGTTGGTCTGCTGAAACTTTGGCAGCAGGAACTTTGAAAATAAAAGTAGTGCCAGAAGAATTGAAAAGATTATAAGTTTTTTGGGTAATGTTTTGTTACCAGAGGAATTTGATTCTTTCATAGTATGCAAGTTTGTTGAATGGTAAGTTATAGATTACCGGGCATCTTTGGGTAAAGAATTCACCCGGCAATTTGTTGTTTTAGAAGTTGCTGCCGTTCCAGCCCCAGTTGTTTGTGCCCAAGTATTTTACGTAAACCTTGTCGCCCGGGATTCCAAGCTCTTCGTTCAGTATTGAGCAGATTGCCTCTGTCATTTTTCCGCTGTCAGAAGATGAAACGTCTCCGAATACGCTAACGGAAACAAATGCTCCCTTTTCCAACTTTTTACCGGCAAACCAAAGGTCGTAATTGTCGTCAATTCCAACCATAAGGTAAGATTCCGGCTTGTGCAAAATGGAAACAGCTTTTCCGAGCTTTGCCTTGATGGATTCCTTTTTTTCCTGGCTAACAGGAACTGTGATTTTTGAGTCAATGAAAGGCATCTTTTTCCCTCCGTAAACAATTGTATAAATTATAAAGCGCAGTAAAAAGTGTGATTTTAAAACCCCGCTTTTACTGCGCTTAACTTTTACTCTACTATGCAGTCGTCCGACTTTTGCGTTGTAAGCGGCTTGCCGTCGGCGCAAAGGCTAAGACCTGCAATCTTGGCTGTTTTGCCTTGAATCTTTATCTCGACCTTGCAGAATTTGTCAATGTCGATTTTTGCAGGTTTTTCTGCATTAGGATCTGCCCCTTCAAGAACAACCGGTGTTCCAGGTTTTGCCCAAGGAGCGGTCAGAAGTTCCACCTTTTCCTTTCCGTCTTCCATATAGTCGGCGGCAAGAAGCATTCCGTGGCTTTCCACACCGCGCATCTTGCGTGGGGCAAGGTTTGCTGCAATGATTACGTGCTGGCCAATAAGCTCTTCCGGCTTTAGGTAGTCGCGCAATCCAGACTGAACTATGCGCTCTGTTCCGCTGCCGTCATCCATGTGCTCAATGTAAAGCTTTTCTCCCTGCGGGTTGTTTTCTACGCTAAGGATTTTTGCAACCTTAAGCTCAATGTACTTGTTGAAGTGCTCTGCCTGGTTTTCTGCAAGCTTTGGACCTTCATCCTTTGCTGCTGCCTTTGGCTGGCTGGCATTCTGTTTTGGAGAAGGCTGCTTTGAAGATGGAGCTGCGGCTTCTATGTTGTGTTCCTTTGGCTCGGTTGCCATAAGGTATTCAAGGTCAATTTCTCCCGCTACGCAAGGAACTGTAACCTGCCAGTTTTCAAGAACCTGCGGGTGGATTTCTCCAAATATACCTGCCTGCTTTCCGTTTACCATGATTGCTGCCTGGCGGCCTGGAATAAAGCGGGGGTCATCGGCTTCCTTAACTTCATACTTGTGGTCAAGGTAGTAAAGAAGTGTGCTTACTTCGCTTGCGGCATCGTTGAAGTTTGCGTTATTTGCGGCTGTCAAAAAGCCAAGGCTCTGGATAGTCTTTGTACCTGTGTTTTCGGAAGGCTCAATGTAGGCAATCTTTCCCACTTCAAATATTTTGTGGGGGTAAATTGCATTTCCACTCTGGCTTTCTGCTTCAAAAAGAGATGCAATAATTGACGGGCGGATGAACTGGTAGTTTTCGCTCATCGGGTTGGAGATTTCTATTACGTCCTTGCCGTCTATGCCCATGTTGTCGATGTAAGTTTTCTTGGAACCCAGGTAGTTGAAAATCATTTCCTGGTAGCCCATGCCGGCCATTATGTTCTTTACCTTGCGGCTGTAAAGGGTGATAGGAAGAAGGCGGCCAATCGTAAAGTCATTGGGGGCTTCCGGCTTAAAGAAGTCAATGTCCTGTCCAATCATTACATCTTCTATTACGTCAACTTCGTGGAGGAAGTCGTTGCGGTAAGGGGCAGGGGAAACAGTAAATACAATGTCTCCGTCTTTGTCTTTTGAAGTAACGCTGTTGCCCATGCGCTCAAGAGCTGCAATAACATCGTCTTTTTTAAGGTCGCAGCCAAGCTTCTTGTTGATTGCGCTAAGCCTTGCATCTGTTGTGGGCTGGAAGTAATAAGGGGCAACCACGTCCTTGCCAAAAAGCGTTTCGTAGGGGTGGCAAACCTTTACCGGCTGAATGCTGTAGCCTGCATCAAAGAAGTCGCATGCAACAATGTTTGCGGCAAGCATAAGGCTTTCCATGTCTGTTCCGGTAAGTTCAACAAGAACGTTTTTGTCGCCAACTTCTACCTGGCCAAGAGTTGCGCTGTTGATTACTGGAGGCATGCTCAAGACTTCGCCCTTGTCGTCCTTGATGAGCGGATACTTTGCAAAGTCCTTGATGATGTAGCCAAAGTCTTTTCCCTTTGGATGCTCGTTGCAAATCTGGCGCAAAGTCATGCTTTTTTCGCTCTGGAGGGCTACGAATGATTCCTTGTCCGGGTCTGCTGCAACATAATGAAGAGGCCACTTGAGAGCGTCGGCACGGTAAACACCCATTGCAATACTCTTGCGCTTGCGACCAAAGTTCCAGCAGAGCTTTTCCTGAGTCTGGATAATGTCCTTGAACATTGCTTCGTCCAAACCAGAACCGCTTATGATGAAGGCAACCTGGAAGGGGCGGATGTTTTTTAGGCCTTCGTCAACAATGATTTTATAATCTTTTGTGTCTTTTATGCTGCCTTTTGAAGAAAGGAATTTGCTGTAGTCAGAATGCTTTGCTCCTTCGTATTCGCGCAGACAGCGTGCAATGCCACCGGTTGACCACAAGTCCGGGCGGTTCGTATCGTTAAGTTCAATTTTGATTACGCGCTGGTCTTCCGGATCTGCAGGATTGGGCTTTTCGTCCAGTTCGGCTTTTGCGTGTGTGAGCTTTTTTTCGAAAAGATCATCACAGTTATACTTTTTTCCAACAAGATTAAAAAACAGTTTTTCGTTGACTTCTACTTTAGGCATGATTCCCTCTTAATTTCAGTTCGCATTATTATATAGAAAAAAATGTTTGTTGTCTATAAATTTATCAAGGGAGAGTCCTTGAACCCCGGAATTTGGAGGAGTGGAAACCTCTCAGAGTCCGAAGCCCGATGTTTTCTTCCCTCCAAACTACCTTCGCCGGAACGCACTTGCTACCGTCTCATCCTTGGTCACGGCTTTGGGGAGTACCCCTCTGTTTAACAAATAATTTTTTGTAAATGTTCCCTTCGACGGGCTTAGGGAACGGTTTTTTTGTTTCTTGCCAAGGAATATCTAGCCAGGGAGGGATTTTTTGAGGCGATGTACGCCGCCGTGGAACCCCGGAGTTGCCGCGCAGCGGCAATGAGCGTTAGCGAAGGGTGGAAGGGCGGTGACGCATAGGCATGGATTCCCGATTTTAGCAAAAAAATGTTTGGTAGAACAGAAAAAAGCACCGTCCAAAAGAAAAAGAAACTATTTTCTGCTGGAATTTTTTATGCCGTAAGAAGCTCCGCCTGATTTTACAAAATCTTTGAATCCTCCCATGTAGCTGCTTACCAAGTCAATGGGGACAACTTCGTCGTTTGAAGGATTGAGCAAAAGCTGGTAGGGTTTTATGTT
>JAILHV010000196.1 GCA_024695625.1 Treponema sp. | reverse complement strand
TTCTGGTACTTCCTTACTAAAAACAGTAAGCTTGCCAAAATCTCTAAAAGAAATACAAACCTGGGCTTTTGGTGGTTGTGGTTTAGATGACATTTTTTATGACGGTACTATTTTTGAATTTGATAAAATCGATACAAGAGGAGCGTTTTTGAATATAAGAAGGCTTCATTGTTCTGATTGTACTGTTGATTTTTCAAAAAAAGATTATTACATAGATGAACTAAAATACGAAGGTATAATGGAAGATTGGAACAATAATATGAACTCTCATTGGCTGAACAAGCGCAGTGCAAAAATAAAATGTACCGATGGAGAAATTATTAATCAAAAGCTTAATGGAGTACTATAATGAAAGAAATAACATTAGAGGCAAAAAAAGCCGCAGAAGGAATCAAGCAACAAAAATCGGATGATAAAGAAATTCGTATCTGCATAACAGGACTGCTTGAGCAGCATACTTTAGCTGATATTACAGATGCAATAGCGAAGACTTACGATTGGCATAATTATTCTGTAGTACTTGATTTAAGTGGTACGACAGGACTCACGATTCTTACAAGTGCATACGATGGGGAAAAACTTGGCTACTGCCCCCCAGTGCGAGAACTTGTTCTTCCTGCAAGTATTGAAAGCCTTGATCGAAGCTATGGACTTGCTTGTTTCCATTTTCTTTTTCCTACTCTGCAAGCGTTCTCTGTAGTTCCGGAAAATGAATCTTTTGTAGCCGTAGACGGGGTGCTTTATACAAAGAATATGACTACGCTCTATGCATGGCCTAATAACAAATTTGTGCGAGGAGATTTTATTGTACCAGACGGAGTAAAGAAAATTGGTGGAGGTGCTTTCGCTGACTGTAAAGGTTATTTTGATAATATCATTTTTCCAAACACTCTCCTGGAAATCGGGGATTATGCCTTTGAGGGCGGTTCATTTCGTGAGTTGATTTTGCCGGAGGGGGTCAGGAAAATAGGAGATAATGCTTTCAGTGATACCCATGTTGCCCGTATTACTTTTCCAAAGACTTTGAAGTTTTTAGGGGATGAGCTTTTTTTTGGAGAGCAAGATCTTCCTATACCGGAAATCAGCTATACGGGTTCAAAAGCAGAATGGCAAGATTTCTTTCATACCTATCTCATCAATAAAAATTTCATTTTTTCTGTTAAGAATAACAATTGCAGTACATACAGTTTTGAAGGAACTAGCATTCATTGTACTGACGGAAACTTTGTTATTAAAGAGACTTATGACATTCCGGTAAATGAACTGACATTGGATGGAGCTGATGTAAAAAACAAAGTCTCATCACTAAAGGGGCTATGGAAAATCCATGTTACAGGACGATTTACTGAAGAAAATTTCAGTGACCTTCTGGAGTCTTCTCAATCTTTGTCTTTTTGGGACTGTAGATTTGTTCTTGATTTGAGCGCTACAAACGGACTTATTCTGAAGGATTTTGATACTTTCGAAAAAATAATATTTTTTGAAGAAGTGATTCTCCCTGATAGTTTGGATATATCCGAAATAGAATGTGTGCCTTTTATGACAAACCTTAGTTTTTCCCCAGTTGTATTTTCTGCTGGACCAGGAAGCAGACATTTTACTTATGTAGACGATACCTTATATACAAAGGATATGTCTACGATTATTGCCTGTTTTTCAAAGAAAGACAGTTTTACAGTGCCAGACGGTGTAACAAAAATCTGTAAATATGCATTTTCATACAGCAGAATTGATTATTTATCGCTTCCTGACAGCTTGAATTCAGCTGGAGAATATGCGTTTGGTTTACCAGAAACAGATGAAAAATTCTTCACTGGTCTTGAATGGGATCCCTTTATAGATGAACCTTTTCCTAAAATTTCGGAAATTAATTTTGCAGGCACCATCGATAAATTTCTCAGTCTCAATTCAGACCCAGATGGCTCTTTTTTTGTATTTGATCTGGAAGTTCATTGTTCAGACGGGGATATTGAGTATCCGGGTGTTCAGAAATCGAAACTCTGACAATGCCAGACAGCGTTATAATAATTGGTACAAATGCATTTGAGAATTGCTGTAATCTTCGAAGGTTCTGTCTGGGATCTTGCGAAAATCAATATCAAGAATGTTTTTAACCCCGAATGTGGCCATATAAAAAGAATTATCTGCAATGACTGTACAATCTAAGTAAGGGTTGCTAAAAAAACTTTTTCGAACATCTCAAAATTCGTCCAGTCGTCTTTGCAGGCGACTGCGAATTCAATGCACTTGAAATACCCGTTGAACTCGTCCACGATTTTCTTTGCTGCCTTTGCCACAATTTCTGGATTATTCTTGAACGCTCCGCAGCCGAAAGCTCCCAAAATCAGCGTAGTGCAGCCATTTTTCAGCGCAACCGAAAGAATCCGTCGCCAGCGCTTTACATGCAAATCAAAAAGTTTATCGTCCGAAATTTCTTCATCGTATAAATCTGGCGCGGCGCAAGTCAAAACATTAACGTTGAACCACTCGCTTTTATCGCGGAGCTTCATTTCCGAATCGTCGCTTTTAAAAACCGTAACGCCAGGGCTATAAATCACATCATCCGTCGCAAGCGGGTTATCATCATCAATATGTTGTTCGTAAAAATCCCGGCGCATTTCATCAGTTGAAAGTGCTGCGTACAGTGTGGAAATGCGGCAAAGGCTTTCTTCCTGCGCTCTCGCGCCATAAAGCACACCGCCGCCAGGTTCAAAACTATTGGCAAAATTCAAAACGCCAACAGCTTCGTACTTATATGCTTCCGCTGCCTGAAAACTTCGTTTTTTGCTCACTACGATTTTCGTTTCAAAGCAAGGTTTTATGTCAGAAAATTCGATTTTGTCTTCTTCCAAATACAGCTTTTGGTGCGACTTTGTGTACTCAACAGACTCTTTCAGAGTTTCATCAGTTGAGTACAACTTCATAGTGTTTTTAAAAACTGCTTTTAAGAAATCACTCATACAAGCCTCCAAATGGGGTTTTGGAGATTTCGTTAAACTTCTTTGCGGTACTCAACCACCGGAATTTTAGCAAACTTCGCAGTTGTCGGCTTTGTTTGTTGTTACCGGTTTGCCTGCTGCGAGAGCCTTCTGGCCGGCGATTGTGAAGCACTTGTTGCTTACGCGATATTCAATCTTGCAGAAGTGGTCGATGTCGATTTTGGCTGGTTTTTCGCCGGTGTATTCGGCACCTTCGATCTGGATGATTGTTCCTGGAGCTGCCCATGGAGCAGTGAGGAGTTCAACCTTTTCTTTTCCGTCTTCTGTGTAGTCGCATGCGAGGAGCATACCGCGGCTTTCTACACCCTTCATCTTACGTGGAGCGAGGTTTGCAGCGATGATTACGTGCTGACCGAGAAGTTCGTCTTCTGTGAGGTATGGGCGGAGACCGCTCTGAATAATGCGTTCTGTGCCTGTACCGTCATCCAAAGTTTCGATATAGAGCTTGTCGCCCTGTGG
>JAILHV010000194.1 GCA_024695625.1 Treponema sp. | reverse complement strand
AAGCCAAAGGGAATCTGGTTCATCATAAACCTTGTCGTCATTTTTCCTGATGCAAAAAGTACAGGCGCAGGGGCAGCGGTTTGTAAGGTTTACGTAAAGCCCTGTTTTTACAGGGTAAAGAATTGTCATCATCTTTTGCATATCCATATAATATGCACTTTTTGAAAAAAAATACAACTTGTACGGATTGAGCAAATAATATAATATCTTTAGTTGAGAGGAATTTGATGAAGGTAATTAGGTTTGCAACTATTTTTGCTATGTGCGCGGGAATCTTTGCTTGTTTTACTTCCTGTGCAAAAAAGTCTCTGGATGAACAGGGTATTCATCTTTTTATGGTCAGCGTCCCGGGCGGTGTCCTTTATATGGGAAATGATTCCGGAGAAGAAAACGAAGCTCCTGTCCATACCGTAATCCTTAGCGGCTTTGAGATGAGCAAAAACGAAATATCTGTAGAGCTTTACAATAAGATTATGAAGGTTAAGGAAAACCCCTTGCAGGAAGATCCTCTTGTAAACGTTTCCTGGTTCGATGCAATTGAATTCTGCAACAGGCTTAGCAAAAAGGCCGGTTATAAGCCCTGCTACAAAGTGGACGGAAGCAATGTTGCCTGCGATTTTTCCACAAACGGATTCAGGCTGCCAACTGAGGCTGAATGGGAATATGTTGCAAAGCAGGAAAAGGAACTTGTGGCTTCCGATGCAGAGCGCTTCGACAACATCAACAACGGAATTGCGGAATGGTGCTACGACTACAACGGAATGTATTCAGAAAGTGAACAGATAAATCCATCTGGCTTTGAAAGCGGAAGCGAGCGCATTTTCCGCGGAAAGGACGGTTCTGCCAGCGCAAGGGGCCATGCTGTTCCAGAAACAAAATCCGACAGCATTAGCTTTAGGGTCTGCCGTTCTGGTTCTGAATACGGAAAGGACGTTGTTTCAATAAAGCACGAGCACGACCAGAAGATTTTTGAGGCCAACCGTGAAAAATTTGCCCCCCTGGAAAGAATGGTTACTGTTACCGGCGGAACTTTCCAGATGGGCAATGACGGAGAAAACGGAAACGAAAAGCCAGTCCACCAGGTTACGCTTAGCGACTTTGAGATGGGGGCTACGGAAGTAACCTACAAATTGTACAAAGACGTAATTGGAAGAAAATCTGGGGAATTTATAGATGGGGAAGACACTCCTGTTCAGGATGCAAGCTGGTACGATGCAATCTATTTTTGCAACAAGCTTAGCCTCTTGGAAGGAAGGGTTCCCTGCTACAAAATCAACGGCGAAAGCGACCCTGCAAAATGGGGAGAAGTTCCCTACACAAAGATTGAAGGTACAACCTACGGAGACCAGGAAGCTGCAAGTTACATGAGCGTAATTGGAAACGTTAGCATGTGGGACAGCGTAACCTGCGACTTTACGGCAGACGGTTACCGCTTGCCAACAGAAGCCGAATGGGAATTTGCAGCCCGCGGCGGTGTAAAGAACAGCAAGACAAAATACAGCGGCAGTGACAAGCTGAATGAAGTTGCAATTCACAACGGAAACTGGAAGCACAAATTTGCGCCTGTGGTGGCACAAAAAAAAGCCAATGACCTTGGCCTTTACGACATGAGCGGAAGCGCCTGGGAATGGTGCTGGGACTGGAGCAGCAACTACACCCAGGAAGCCCAGACAGACCCCCACGGACCTTCTACAGGAAAATCTCGCGTAAGAAGGGGCGGCTCTGTCTTGGACAGCGTGGACACCGTAGACTATACCGTTAGCTCCAGAAGCAGCTATGAACCCTGCTATTCAAGCAACAGCAACTATCCCTTTGAAAAGGCAGGCCTCTTTGGTTTCCGCATTGTAAGGACTTACAAATAGCGCAGAATGGACGGCATTCTAATCGGCACCAGCGGCTACGACTACCCGGAATGGAAGGGTGTTTTTTACCCTGAGGATTTAAAGCGCAAAGATTTTCTTCTATACTATTCCACGGTCTTTAATGCCCTGGAGCTGAACAGTAGCTTTTACAACATGCCTACGGCGGAGCGGCTTTGCAGTTTTTACGACCGGTCGGAGGGCAAGTTGAATTTTAGCGTAAAGGCAAACTGGCTCCTTACCCACGAGATTGGCTTAGGCTGGCAAGGGGCAGCGGCGGATTTTAAGTTGGCACTGAATCCCCTTATGCAAAAAGAAGTCCTAAGCGCACTCCTCTTCCAGTTCCCCCAAGGCTTTCATTACACAAAGGAAAACAGAATCTATCTTGCAAAACTCATCTCCGAATTTGAAGGATTTCCAGTTGTAATAGAATTCCGCCACAGTGAATGGATCCGTGAATCAGTTTTTGCAGGCCTCCAAAAACGTAATGCATCAATCGCCTTTTGCGACATGCCCCAGCTTAAAAACCTCCCCGACGGCACTTTAACAAAAACCCCGTTCATAGGAAGCAATGCCTACATCCGCCTGCACGGCCGGAACAAAAATGCCTGGTACAATACCACGGAAGATTCCACAAACGGAAGCACCCGCTACTGCTACGACTATTCCGACGATGAACTTTCAAGCTTTGTCCCAATCGTAAGCAAGGCAAATCACGAAGGAAAAAAAGTGCAGATATATTTTAACAATCATCCCAAGGGCAGCGGTGCAAAAAATGCCAAGCGTATGCGGGAGATGGTGGAATAAAAAATTTAAAAATCTGGAGGCTACCCGCCTGCGGCGGGTCGGGCTTTCCGCCATTCCGCTATCGCTCCAGCCGCTTCCCTCGCTCCCTACCGGTCGCTCAGTCCAGTGGCCGCCTCCGGCGTGGCTCCAATCCCTAGCCCGGAAGACCGCATAAATTACGGCGCAAAAAATCGGATAACTCTGTGGAAGGAAAAAGAAACTTATACTAGAATATTTTTTCAGAAGGTGTAATTATGTGCCGAGTCACAATTCAAATACCAGAAGCTGTTTTGTATGACACTCACATGACAACCAAACAAGTCAATGATTATGCCCGAAAATTGATTGCACTTGATTACTACATTCGCCATCATGTCTCAATCGGTTATAAATAACACAAAAGTTTAGGCTCTGTCTATTCCGCATCCTTAAACACCGGCACTCCGCCCCACACGTTGTCCATATAGTTCTGGTCAAGAACCTTGTCTATGCGCACCTGTTCATCTTCAAGGCTAAAAAGCTTTGTGCTGTCGTCATCGTTCTTGTCTGCAATCCAGATTTCGTCCCGGCGCACAATGTCGTGGCTCATGAGGCGGCTTTCGTGGGTTGTAGTAACAAGCTGGATTCTCCTGTCTTTTGCGTTCAAAAAATATTTCTTTACAAACTGGACGGTCAGCTTGGGGTGCAGGCTGCGGTTTATTTCGTCCATTATATAAACCTTTTCTTTTTTGCAGATGAGGATTTCCAAAAGCTGGAAGAGGCGGTGGGTTCCGTCGCTTTCGCTCTCCATGCTGAACTCAATTTTTTTTCCTCCGATTTTATGGACGAACTTCATCACGTAAAAATAGAATTCGAGGTCCTGCTCCATCGTTATGATGAAGATGTTCCTCCTGCTCCTGATTACCGAGGCATAATTGTTTCCATCGTCGGGGATTTCGGGGCGGGGGGATTGCGAGGGGATGGCAGATTGGGCCTGCATCTTCGCGCTCCTTGCAAGCGGTGCTATGGCCATGTCAAGGTTCAGCTTCTGCTGCGTGCGCAGGTCCAGGGTC
>JAILHV010000189.1 GCA_024695625.1 Treponema sp. | reverse complement strand
AACAAGTCCCTTTACATGAGCGTGGATTTGTATTCAAAAAACAAGCAAAAGCTGGAAGTGACAAAGCTAAAGTCAGAGCGCAGCGTTCTTGAAGCAAGCCGTGCACTGCAAAATGGCCTTATTACCGCGGAAAAGGATTTTTACACTGAATTAAAGTCGCTTTATTCAACTGCAGCCTCAATAGTAAAAGCGGAAAACGATTTGTATGATGACCAGCTGGCCTTTAACGAAATCCGCGCCAAGGGATACATAGCAGGCTCCCTCAAATACCGCCAGGCAGAAATGAAGGTTCTTTCCGGGGAGCGCACCGTAGAAATAAACAAGCGCGAACTTGAGCGTCAGACAAAAATCTTTGCCTCCAAGTGCGGTATAGAATACGATGGTAATGATGCTGTTGAATTTTTGCCAGATTCAGTTCCTCAGGCAGAAGCTGTGGATGTGCTATCCTTTAAGAAGGAAGCCTTTGCAAAGATAGAAAAAGCCACATGGACCAACCGCATCAATACGTTGAACCGTAATGCAGATTCAAAAATTACCGTGCGGGGAAAGGCAGGTTACACTTTTGACAATTCCTCCACGGATTCAGACACCCTTGATTTGGGTTCATCACTTACTTGGAACGGAACGGGTCTTACCGCAAGTGCCGGAGTTTCCTGGCCACTCAAAACCGACAGCTTTTACCCTGTCTATACCTTTGGCCTTTCCTTTAGCCCACAGCCATTCTTGCTTGCCAACATAACGGATCAGCAGAAAGAGCTTGCCGATGAGCAGGAAAAGATAGACATTCAGTCTGCGGAAAAAGACTACCAGACGGAAATGATTAGCCGCCAGACCCAGCTTTCAGACATTCAGTGGAAAAAGAAAACCAACGAAGAGTCGCTTGACATGTACAAAAAACTTGCCGCTGATGAAGAGCGCTACTACAGGCAGGGCTACGTTACCCTGAGTGAATACAGGAATGCAAAGGCAAACAAAGAGAATTATGAAATGCAGTGCCTTATAAACGATATTGAACTTCTGATTTACAATGACGAAACAAAACTTTTGTTCTGCCGTGATGATGAAATTAAGGCAATCAAATAGGGGGATTTTATGGCGAAAAAGAAAAATAGATGGTTAAAACTTTTGCTTATTCTTATTGTGTCGGTAGTTGTGATTATTGGAGCCTTGAGCGTGGTAAAGAAACTTCTTGCCGCAAAAAAGCTGAACAATACGACATATAAAGTCCGCGAAGAGATTTATGAAAACGCAATCGACATAGCGGGAACCGTTTCCGCTGCCCAGAAGCAGACGCTCCAGGCTCTTTCCGACGGAACTGTTGTGGCCGTAAACGTAAAGCAGGGTGATGTCGTAAAAAAAGGTGATGTAATAATCCAGCTTGATGACACTACGCAAAAATACAACCTTGCAAAGCATGATTATGACATGCAGACCACCCTTATTACAGGAGCCGCCCGCCAGTACCAGCTGATGAAAACCCAGAGGGATGCCCTTGTTCAAAAGGTGGAAGAGCGCAAGGTTACTGCAACCTTTGACGGTATCATTGCAGATATAGATGTTGCAGTTGGAGATTCACTTGAAGCAAAGGACTCGGTAGGAACGATTGTTGACGTTTCCTATTTGACCGCCGACGTAGAAATTTCCGAGACGGATGTTTCCAAGCTGGCCGTTGGTCAGACTGTTGAATTTACCTTTTCTGCCCTGAGCGGAAAAACCGTTAACGGATATGTTGTAAGCTGGCCTGCAATTGGTGAGGTTACGTCCCGCGGAGCAACTGTTGTAAAGGCAAAGGTTCGCATTGATGAATATCCTGAAGGAATCCTTCCAAACTTCTCTTTTTCCGGGAAGATAAAAATCAGCCCGGACGAGAAATTTCTTGTTGTAGAACGCTATGCGGTTGGCCGAGAGAACGGACAGGCTTTTGTTCAGCTTGTGCCTGGCGGAGAAAAAATAAATGTTACCGTAAGCCCCTACACTGCTGACTATGTAAAGATAGAAAGCGGTCTTAAGGGTGGCGAGGTTCTAAAGGCCCAGAGTTCTGCCGAAACGTCTGGACGCAGAAGGGGAAGCATGGGCGGTATGGGAGGAATGCGCGGCGGAATGGGTGGCGGTATGCCTCCCCGCGGAAGGTAGGTGCAAGATGGCTGAATCCGTAATAACTATGCAAGACGTAAAGCGCACATATACAATGGGAGACACCCAGGTCTTTGCCTTGCGGGGCATTTCTTTTGACATAACCCAGGGTGAATTTGTTACCATAATGGGCCCATCCGGTTCGGGAAAGTCAACCTGCATGAACATGATTGGCTGCTTGGACAGGCCTTCTGGCGGCATTGTAAAGATAAACGGAAAAGAAACGGCTCTTATGGACGAAAGTGAATTGGCTGAACTCCGCAACAAGACCGTTGGCTTTGTTTTCCAGCAGTATTTTTTGCTTCCGTCTATGACCGTGCTTGAAAACGTAATGCTACCACTGCGGTATGCTGGAGTTGAACGGAAGGAAAGGGCGGAGTTGGCAAAAGAAGCCTTGCAGAAAGTTGGTCTTGCCGAGCGAATGAACCACCGTCCCCACGAGCTTTCTGGTGGTCAAAAGCAGCGTGTTGCAATTGCCCGTGCCACAGTAACGAGTCCCCGCATAATTCTTGCCGACGAACCTACCGGTGCCTTGGACAGCGAAACAGGCAAAGCTGTAATGCGTCTTTTTAGGGAAATAAACAAAAAGGGAACAACGGTTGTTATTGTTACCCATGATCCGCGTGTTGGTGCCGCATCTGACCGCTGCATAAGGATTTTTGACGGAAAGATTCAGTCTGACCAAAAGCAGGAACCGGAGTCTTTTGATTCATCAGAAGAAAAACCTTCCGGGGCAGGGCAGGAGGCATAGTCTATGTTTGAGGATTTTTTGAATGCACTGCAAAACTTTAGGCGCAACAAGACAAGAACCGTGCTTTCTCTTTTGGGTATTATTATTGGTGTTGCATCCGTAATCGTAATCATGAGCATGGGTCAAAGCTCCACAATGCAGATTCAGAACACATTCGGTTCATCCGGCTTGGACATGGTAAGCATTGGTTCCGGTTTTATGCGAAGGGGTGTGGCGGCCGTTACCATAGAATTTAACGAAAGCTTCCGTGAAGATTTGTTCGGGAATATTTCCGGAATAAAAAAGATTTGGTACAAGAACAGCCTTTCTGGAACTGTAGCTTACGGAGACGCAAGTGCAAGCGCTTCCTGCACCGCGGTTGAATCTGGTTACATAGAAGCCTGCGGTTTAAAAGTGGAGCAGGGCAGAAGCTTTGACGTAACCGATGATGCAATGGGTACGCAAAAAATCATATTGGGAAGCGAAGTTGCATCTTCCCTTTTTCCAAACGGAGACGGAGTTGGCAAGTACATAACCCTTGTTGCAGACAAAGTGCCCTTTAATTTTGAAGTCATAGGAATTTTTGCCGAACAGAATTCTGGCATGGAGTCTACGGCGTCCGGCTGTTACGTAACGAGGGGCTTTTATGCAAAAAAAATCGCGCCAAATCCAAATGCCTCTACGGTAATGGTTCAGGCTGTGTCTTCCGACAAGGCGACCGACTTGGCAACTGCACTTGAAACCTACTGCAAAAATCTTACCGGGACGGAAGGTTCTGTTAGGGTTATGTCCATGCAGACAATGATAGACCAGGTTAGCCAGATAACCAACACGCTTTCCATGATGCTTTCCGGAATAGCAACCATTTCTCTTTTGGTTGGCGGAATTGGAATAATGAACATAATGATTGTTACGGTTACTGAACGCAAGCAGGAGATAGGCATAAGAAAGGCACTGGGCGCAAGTCCCAACACCATACGCCAGCAGTTTTTGGTTGAGTCTGCAAGCATAACGCTTATGGGTGGAATTGCGGGAATAATTCTTGGAATTGCAATAAGCATTGCCGTGGAATACGTGCGCTCGCAAGACATTGTAATCAGCTTTAAGTCCTGCTTTATTGCATTCATTTTTTCCGTCTTTGTAGGTGTTTTCTTTGGCCTAAGCCCAGCTTCCCGTGCCGCAAAGCTTGACCCTGTTGTAGCCCTTAGCGGAGAATGATGGGGCTTTAAAAATAAAACTGCCGTCCTAACGACTGTTATTTTTAAACTTGCCCTGGGCAATAAAATCCATGCGGCTTTTCTGCTTTGCGGAAAGTCGTGGCGGATTCTGCTTGCCTTCCTGCTTTTTTGCAAGGGCTTTTTCCATTTGCCTTTGCCTCTGCTTTAATTCTGCGTTGTAGGGATTTTTAAAAGACCAAACTGGCGGCTGGGGATTTGGGTCTCCACGTTTTACATATTCTGCCCATTCGTCATCTTCTGGAACTTCAAACTTCATGTGCTGCCCTGTAAGCGGGTGGTCAAATTCCAGCGTGCGGGCATGGAGGGCAAGGCGGCCAAAAGGGTCTGTCTTTGCGCGGTAGTTTTCGTCTCCGGCCAAAGGATAGCCTTTGCTTGCCAGGTGGGCTCGTATCTGGTTTTTCTTGCCTGTATCAAGGGAAAGCTCAAAAAGAAAATGTGTTTTTCCGCGCAGCAAAATCTTGTAGTGGGTGCGGGCGGCAACAGTTTTTGCCTTGTCGTCCTTGTCATGGGGAACATAGCCTACGTGATGGGCATTTTGTGCCAAGGGGTCGTCTATAAGACCAGAGTCTTCGAGCGGTAAAGCCTTCCGCGAAACTTCTGCAACTGCATGGTAAAGCCTTTCTGTTACCATACTATGCCAGCTGTCCATGATTTTTTTCTGCATCTTTTCGTTAAGGGCAAACATCATAACGCCGCTTGTGTCCCTGTCCAGACGGTGAACGGTAAAAGGCCTGTGTCCTGCAGAAAAGGTTCCCCGCGAGCGCATGATTTTTTCCAGAAGGTCAAGTGCGGTTCTTGCCTTGCTTCCAGGATAGGGAACGGAAAGCAACCCCGTGGGCTTGTTTATAACAACAATGTCCTTGTCTTCGTAGAGGATTTCTATCTGCTCGCGGCCATAGTCTGCCTTGTGCTCCCGCTTGTACTGCGTGCTTGCCTTTACATGGTGGAGGGTGTTACGTGGCGGAGGATTCATTTCTTTTTGCTACCCATCATTTGAATAAAGATAAAGAAAATGACAATCAGTATGATAAGGTAAACAAGTGCAATAACCTGGATTGCCTGCTTAGAAAGTTCATTTCGCATCGTAACAAATAAAATTCCGGTTGCAAAAGTAAGGCAGCCAATCAGGTAAAAGATAAAGCTGCTTGGCTTAAAGAGTGGCGTTTTTTTTACGGCTTCTGGCCTGCCCATGAAAAAAGCAACGATGCAAAAGAAAAAGGCGGCCACTAAGAAAATAATACCCAATACCAATGGCGAACTAATCATAAGATAAAACTCTTTGCTATTTTGTCGTAGTTGAATTGTACCATTCCGGCTCGTTCAAGTGAAGCCTTGCGTTAGGTTTCCTTGTTATGCTGAATGCATAGGCCGTGGCTTCGTGCTTGATTGCAACCTTTGTTGGCTGGGAATTAAAGTACGTGCAGTTCATGGAAGAAAGCTTGTTCTGTGCGCGGACAGTTATGTATGTGCTGCCAGCCGGGGCGCAAGAAAGTCTGCATGCGTAAACAACAGGGCTTCCTACAACCGTGTATTCTGTTTCCACACCAGCCTTGTAAACCGAACCGCAGTCTATTCCGGCACCAAGACCAGTTATCTTGCGGTCAATGTTAAAGCCGTCCTCATATTTTGTAAAAATGGAATTGAAAACAGCCTTGCATTCGTCTGCACATTCAAGCGCGTAAATGAGGGCATCCTTTCCAGAATAAAAGTCCGGGAAGAAGGCAAGAAGACCGTCACCGGTAAATTTGTCGTAGATGCCAAAATTTTCTTTTACCACGTCTATAAGCATGGTGTTCAGCTCGTTTACAAATTCTGCATAAAACTGTGGAGACTTTGCGCGGAGCATAAGCTCTGTTGAACGGCGGATGTCTACGGAAAGGATTACTGCGTCAAATTCTTCAAGCTCGGCAAAAGGCTTTGCAAATTCCTTGTCTTCCAGCATTTTTTGAGCGGCCTTGTCCTGAACGCGGGTCATGTACTTCATAAGGCGGAGCTGCTGCTTGTTGTTGTAGCGTTCCGTAAGAGCCTTGGCCAAGGGGTTGTCCCTAAAAAGCTGAAAGACCGGATGCTCGGAAGATCTTTGCCTGATGCGGATTAGTTTTTCTGCAAGATCGGGCGGCAGGTTTGATTCCTGCTTGGCAAACAGCTTTTCCTGATTGTCCATAAGTTCAATCATGGTGTTGTACATTTGGTTGCGGAAATCCGGCGCATTCTTTAGCGTATTATAGATACTGTTAAAATTTGCTTTGGAAGTGTCA
>JAILHV010000181.1 GCA_024695625.1 Treponema sp. | reverse complement strand
CGGTCGGGGTGATATTTGATTGCCAGTTTGCGGTAAGCTTTTTTTATTGTTTCTTTGTCGGCACTTTTATCAATGCCCAAAACTTCATAATAATCACGTTTGTTAGCCATCTTCTTAATCCTAAAACTTTTCCGGAACAGTATATCAAATAAGCGTTTTTATTGGAAGACGGACAGCCTATGCCGCCGTGTAGGGGCCCGCCGCAGGCGGGTTGCCGCAGCCAGAACGAAGTGGCGGCAAGGCAATGAAGGCGAATGCCGGAACCCCGAAAGGGCGGTGGCGCAAAGGCATGACAGCGACTTCAAAAAGATATGGATGGTAGAGCAAAAGAGGCTACCATCCATATCAAAAAATAAATTCTCTTTTTTTCAGGCGCTTTTATTTGTCGTCGTGGACTTCGTACTGAACGTCGTCAGCACTGCCCTTGTCGAACTTGCTGCCTGCGTTTGAAGAACCGGCGTTTGCACCTGAGTTTCCAGCACCTGCTCCCGGATTTGCTCCAGCAGCCCCGGCACCTGCACCAGCCTGTGCACCCTGAGCCTTGTAGATTTCCTCTGCAAGCTTGTAAGATGCCTGCTTAAGGCTCTCCGTCTTCTTCTTCATCTCTTCTATATTATTGGAAGCGATTGCGTCCTTAAGTTCCTTGATTGCAGCTTCGATCTTTGCCTTGTCGTCCGCAGAAATCTTGTCGCCGTAATCCTTGAGGGACTTTTCTGACTGGTAAACGAGGCTGTCTGCTTCGTTCTTAGTCTCGACTTCTTCCTTCTTCTTCTTGTCGCTCTCTGCGTTGGCCTCCGCATCCTTTACCATGCGGTTGATTTCTTCCTCGCTAAGACCAGATGAGTTCTGAATCTGAATCTTCTGCTCCTTGCCGGTTCCCAAATCCTTTGCAGAAACCTTTACAATGCCGTTAGCATCGATGTCGAAGGTAACTTCAATCTGTGGAACGCCGCGTGGTGCTGGTGGAATGCCAACAAGGTCAAAGTTGCCAAGAGTGCGGTTCTGGCTGGCCATTTCGCGCTCACCCTGAAGAACGTGAATCGTAACAGCTGTCTGTCCGTCTGCAGCCGTAGAGAAGACCTGGCTCTTCTTTGTAGGAATAGTCGTGTTGCGGTTGATAAGACGTGTGAATACGCCGCCCATTGTCTCGATACCCAAAGAAAGAGGTGTTACGTCAAGAAGAAGAACGTCCTTTACGTCTCCTGCAAGAACGCCACCCTGAATTGCAGCACCAATAGCAACTGCTTCGTCCGGGTTAACGGAACGGCTACCCTCTTTACCGAAGATGCTCTTTACGATTTCCTGAACCTTAGGCATGCGGCTTGAACCACCAACAAGAAGAACTTCGTCAATCTTGTCTGCAGTAATCTCTGCATCCTTCATGGCCTTAAGACAAGGCTCGCGTGTAGCTTCAAAAAGGTCGTCGGTCATCTGCTCAAACTGTGCGCGTGTAAGGGACTTCTGCAAGTGCTTTGGTCCTGTTGCATCAGCCGTGATGAAGGGAAGGTTGATGTCTGCGCTTGCCTGGTTTGAAAGAGAAATCTTTGCGTTCTCTGCTGCTTCACGGAGACGCTGCATAGCCATTGCATCACCGGAAAGATCAATTCCAGAATCTGCCTTGAACTGGTCAATGAGCCAGTTAACGATGCGGCGGTCCCAGTCATCACCACCAAGGTGTGTGTTTCCGTTTGTGGACTTTACTTCAAATACGCCGTCACCCAATTCAAGGATGGAAATATCGAATGTACCACCACCAAGGTCGTATACGGCGATTGTCTTTTCAGATTTCTGGTCCTTGTTAAAGCCAAAAGCCAAAGAAGCGGCTGTCGGTTCGTTGATGATTCTCTTTACGTCAAGGCCTGCAATCTTACCGGCATCCTTTGTTGCCTGGCGCTGGGCATCATTAAAGTAGGCAGGAACTGTAATAACTGCTTCTGTAACAGTTTCGCCAAGATAGTCTTCTGCTGTCTTCTTCATCTTCTGAAGGATGAATGCAGAAATTTCCTGGGGGCTGTATTCCTTTGCGGAACCGTTTTCCTGAACTTCTACGCGGACGTCTGCACCGTGGTCCTTGATTGTATAGGGAAGCTTTGTTGCCTCGCCTTCAAGCTCTCCAAAGCGGTGACCAATAAGGCGCTTTACGGAATATACCGTGTTCTTTGGGTTTGTTACCATCTGGTTCTTTGCGGGAAGACCTACGATGCGGTCACCCTTGGCGGTAAAGCCTACGATGGAAGGAGTTGTTCTTCCACCCTCTGAATTCTGAATTACTACAGGCTCACCGTTTTCCATTACGGCAACACAAGAGTTTGTTGTTCCCAAGTCAATACCAATAATCTTTCCCATATCAAAAACCTCCGTTTGTTTTCAACAATACATGCAAGTTAGCGGACAAAGGCTACACACAGCCACTTCCGCCAACAATTTATTCTATTTGTTTTCTGCTTCTGGCTCACTTTCCGAAGCTTTGTTCTCTTCCTTTGCGGAATCAACTTCTTCTTTTACAGAACCGTCCGGCATGCTTACCATAACCTTTGCATGGCGGATTACCCTGTCCTTGAGCTTGTAGCCCTTAAGATACACAGCCTTGAGCACCGGGGAAGCAACCGGGTCGTCCGACTTGCCAATAGCCTCGTGAATGTCCGGGTCAAAGGCATCGCCTACAGCACCATAGGAAACAAGGTTGTACTTGTTCTCCAGCATGCTGACCATTGCCTTGTTTATCATGGTAACTCCGTCTGCTATGGTCTTTGGGTCCGTTGCAGAGGAAGCGGCCTCAACCGTGCGGTCAAAGTTGTCCAGGCTTTCAAGCAAATCTTTTAAAAGACTGGTGTTTGCATAGTCGTAAGCGTCCTGCTTTTCCTGAATGGTACGCTTGCGGTAGTTGTCAAAGTCTGCCGCCTTGCGAAGAAGCTGATCCTTTAAGTCAGCATTGGCCTTTGTAAGCTCTTCAACCTGATCCTGCAAAGACTTAATTTTGTCTGAATCTGTTGCATTTTCTGCCGCTTTTTCAGACTTTTCTCCTTCTTCCGGGGAAGAATTTGCAGCAGATGCATCTTTTTCGGAGGATTCCTTGGAAGATTTTTCTGCTTCCTTGGACTGAACAGCCTCTTTTTCTTCAGTGTTATTCTCTTTGTTTTCCTTGCTCATTACACTGTCCTTTCCGTTTTCCATTATTATTTGAAAAAATACTAAATTTCACAAAGAAACGTCAAGAAATTTAT
>JAILHV010000112.1 GCA_024695625.1 Treponema sp. | reverse complement strand
AAACGCTGTGGTGGAAGTATAGAAAAAGATGTTTTGGAAACTGTCTGCTCATTCCTGAACCGTTTTGGCGGAGATATCTTTCTTGGTGTGAATGATGATGGTTCGATAGAAGGTGTTTCTGAAAAAGCGGCCCCTCAACTTATCAGAAATCTAAACAATCTTTTGAACGATGAAAAGCTCTTTTCTCCTGTTTGTGTTGTTTCGAGTGAAATCGTAAAGGTGGAGGACAAAACAATCATCTGCGTTCATGTAGCCCCAAGTTCTACACTTCACACTTTGAAGGGCAAGTTCTATGACAGGACTGGCGATGTTGATATTGTCATAAAAAATGATGCGATTGCCACTGCCTATATCAGAAAGAAAAATATTTTTACTGAGCGCAAAGTTTTTCCATATTTGAAATTAGAACATTTGAATACAGATACAATAGAATATGCTCGAAAACTTGCCGTTGTAGAAAATCAAAATCATCCGTGGAGAACGATGAGCCATGAAGAAATTTTGCGGAGTGCAGGACTTTATGGGCATGATTATGAAAATGACAAAGATGGGCTGACCCTTGCCGCCGGAGTGCTGTTTGGCCGTGATGATGTGCTGAGGGATTTGTGCCCGAATTATTGGACGGATGCACTTTGCCGGAAAGTAGATACAATCCGCTACGATGACCGCGAGATTATCGAAACAAATTTGATAAACAGTGTTGCGCTTCTGATGGATTTTGCCCGTAAGCATACGAACGATAAATTCTATCTGAATGAAGAAGGCCGGCGCGAAAGTTTGCGCTCAAACATTTGTCGGGAGATGATTGTGAACTGCCTTATTCATCGTGAATTTACTGACGCGCGTATTTCCCGCTTTATAATTGAAAAGGACAAGATGTATACTGAAAACGCCTGTATTCCTCAGTATCCTGGTGAGATTACGCCAGAAAACCTTGACCCACGCCCTCGGAATCCGCTTGTTGCAAAAGTATTCCGTGAGATTCATTTTTCAGACCAGCTTGGAAGTGGCATGAGAAAACTTTACCACGATGTTCCTCTTTATTCGGGATTTGCAAAGCCCCAGTTCTTGGACGGAAATGTTTTCCGCCTGATTGTCCCCTTAAATGATGATGTACCGTCTGCAAGCGAGATGGACGGTAAAACTAACCAAAAAACTAGGGTAGAAAATGATAATTATACCCTAGTAAACAAAGAAAATTACCCAAGAACCGACGAAACTGGGAAAGGAAATGGTATTTCTACCCTAGTAAATGATAATATTAATGAAAAAACTAGGGTGGAAAATAAAAAAACTAGGGTAGAAATATTGAATCTTATAAAAGAAAACCCTACTATTAAAACAGTAGAACTTGCTGAAAAACTTTCCATAACAAAAAAGGGAGTTGAATGGCAGTTGAAACAACTTCGTGACGACGGACTGCTTCGCCATGTTGGAGCAACGAAAAACGGTCATTGGGAAATCATAAAAGAGGAAAGATAAATGGCAAAGAAACGTCAGAAAGAAATAACAATCCGTAGTTCTGCCGCAGAATATTTGACCTTTGTTGCGACGACTGGTGGCAGCAACGAAAGCGTGGAAGTCCGCTACGAAGATGAAAATATCTGGATTACTCAAAAAAAGCTTGCCGTTTTGTATGAAGTTGAGACAAATACAATTAATTATCATATAAAAAAGATTTTTGAGGATTCTGAATTGGAAGAAGATTCAGTTATTCGAAATTTTCGAATAACTGCCACGGACGGAAAGTCGTATGACACGAAGCATTATAACCTGCAGATGATAATAGCCGTTGGCTTTAAGGTGAATTCTGAAAGAGCCGTGCAGTTCCGCAAATGGGTCAATAATATTGCAAAAGAATATACCATCAAAGGCTTTGCAATGGATGATGAGCGTCTTAAAAATGATGGCTCAATTCTTACAAAAAAGTATTTTGAGGAACAGCTGGAGCGTATCCGTGAGATTCGTTCCAGTGAGCGCAAGTTTTATCAGAAAATTACTGACATTTATGCAACAGCAATTGATTATGATAGAGATGCAGCGGCTACAAAAAGATTTTATGCCACCGTTCAGAATATGCAAGGCAAGCAAGTGCGTAGCGTTGCACATTATGCGGTTCATGGGCACACTGCTGCGGAATTGATTGTAGAACGAGCTGATGCAGCAGCGGTCATTGGGAAATCATAAAAGAGGAAAAATAAATGGCAAAGAATATTGATGAAAAACAGAACATACAGGAAGCAATCAAAGCGTTTGGCAGTAAATCACTTTCTGAGGCGGGAATAAATCTTTTTAGCACGCTCGGCTATGACACAAGCCTGCAAGCCAGAAAACTCGGAATGCCAGTGTTAGAGAGTTAAACTATAAAAAAACACATTTATTTGATATAATTTTGAGAATTGAATATTTTGATGGATAAATAGGCATATATGTTACCAGAACAAAACATTGATATAAAAGAAAACGACCTTCTCAAAATTGACCGTTCCTTGCTCGAAATTCTTTTAGAAGATAAGACAACCGGAAAGAATATCATTTGGGCTACGGACAATTATTCTAAATATGGAGAGCTTTACACTTCGGAGAAGGAAATAAAAATTGAGCTGATAACTTCCCGTCACGGCGGGGTAATAAAACCTAGAGTTGAAAAATCAAAAGAAGAACGACTGCAGCGAGTTCGACAAAAAGCAGAAGTCTTTACTCCAAGCTGGGTATGTAATCTTCAAAATAATTTGGTTGATGAAGTTTGGTTTGACCGTAAAGGTGTTTTTAATATAGAAAAAGAACACTCATGGGAAGCAACAAAAGAAAAAATTCAATTTTCTGACGAAAAAGGCAAAACTTGGCAGGATTATGTCAATTCAAACCGACTGGAAATTACTTGCGGCGAAGCTCCTTATCTTGCGAGCCGTTATGACACTGTTACTGGTGAATATATAGAGGTTCCAAATAGGATAGGTCTTTTAGACAGAAAACTTCGTGTTGTTGCTGAGAATACTGATGGTCGCGAAGATTGGCTAAAATGGGCAACTGTTGCCGTGCAAAGTTCTTACGGATTTGAATGGCAGGGTGACAATATTCTTATTGCACGAGAA
>JAILHV010000116.1 GCA_024695625.1 Treponema sp. | reverse complement strand
CGGCTAAAAAGAGATGCCTTTGATTTTCCAACACCCGCAAGACTTTCTAGCGGAATTCCCAGTTCGGAAAGCTTCATCCGTTTTTATCAGGAAATACCCGCCAGTATTCCAGAAATAAGGAAAACTGCTATGGAACCAAGGATGATTATTGCGGCCAGGGCAATTATCGCTATTATAAGTGCCGTTGTGTAGCTAACCTTTTTTCCGGCGGTAAAGGTTCTAGCTATGTTGTAGACAAGGGGAGAAATTGAAGCGTCTATCTGGTCAAGTATGGGGCTTGAATAATACTGACCCTTACGCACAAAAAGAACTATAAGCCTTACCGCAAGGATGATGATAAGGAAGGTTATGATTGAAGTAATGACTGACCATGCAAGCTGAAGAATCATCTGAACTACATGAGCCGGTGTGATTGCAGTCCTTCCCGCAAAACTTGAAAGCATGGTGGCAAGAATGCCCAGTATGCACAAGCCCAGTGCGGCAGAAAAGTCAAAGCTGCCCAGCCTTAGCCACTTGATTCCACGGAAAATGTTCAGGTAAGGGTCGCAAATCTTACCCAAAAAGCGCGAAAAGCGGCTGTAGGAAAGGGATGGAACCCATGTTAGCAGTATGCGCAAAAAGCACATTAGCGCATAAACAGAAACAACAAAGGATACTATAGAAAATATTGTTCTTGGCATACAAACCTCTTAAATCAATTTTTATTTAATTTTTATTCACACCAGACATCTTCCACAAGGTTTTGATCCTTCAAAGACTGTATAAAATCAGAATTGGAAGGAACCTGCATCTGCTGGTTTGCTTTTACCGTAAAAGGAGTCCCATTTACGCTTATATGAAAATATACTACACAATTGCCGTTTGCGCCAAATAAAAAATCCCGCAAAGGGCTTATTTCTTTCATGGAAGAAAAATCCTCCCGCATCTTTATGTGCACGGCAGAAATAGACTTTGCTTCCAGAGCCTTGGGGTCTTCCATTGTGTCCACAAGCAGGCTGGGTGTTTCCCTGCTGCCGTCAACCTTGCCCTTAAAGGCGTATACACCTTCATCCTGAATCTTGTCCTTTAGCTGCTCCCATGTCTTTGGGAAGAAGGTAATGTCTATTGCCCCCTTAAAATCTGCAAGCTTGGCAAAGCACATCTGGTCACCCTTCTTTGTAAGTATCTGCCTAAGCCCCTGAATCATTCCTATGGCTACATAGCTTCTCCCTGTGTTCTTCATCTGCCAGGGCTTTCTTCCGCTAGCTTCAAGAGCCGCTTTTTCCGCCTTGTCTTCCTTGCCGGCCTTTTCTATGTTCTCGCTGGAAATTGTAGCACATTTTTCTATGGCGTGCCTCCATTCATCCAGCGGATGCCCCGAAACGTAGCAGCCAATCAGTTCCTTTTCTATATTAAGAAGCTCCATCTTGGGCATTTCTTCAACTTCTTCATACTTAAAGTCAGCAAATTCCTTTATGCCGGCATCCTCAAAGAGAGAAACCTGACCGCTGTCACTGCCAAGACGCTTCTTTTCTTCATACTGAATGGCTTTTTCGTAGTTAAGGATTAGGGTTGCCCTGTTCTTGTCCAGCTTGTCAAATCCACCAGTCTTTATAAGAACTTCTATTGCCCTCTTGTTAACTTCCTGAAAACTTATGCGCGAAATAAAGTCGTCAAAAGACTTGTAGGGGCCGTTTGCTTCACGCTCCTTTACAATAGCACTTGCAGCACCCTCTCCCATGCCCTTGATTCCCTTAAGGCCAAAGACTATGTGTCCGTTAACTACGTCAAATATTACGTCTGAGCGGTTAACATCAGGAGCGTCTACCGGAATGCCCATCTTGCGAGCTTCTTCAATATAAACAGGCAGCGTATCCGTAGAAGTAATTTCGTTGGTAAGGTTTGCCGCCATAAATTCAGCAGGCTTGTGGGCCTTTAGATAACCGGTGCGGTAGGCAACAACCGAATAAGCCGCCGCATGGCTCTTGTTAAAGCCGTATCCAGCAAAAGGAACCATTATTTCAAAAATTTCGTCTGCGTGTTCCTTTGTAAAGCCGTTCTTGATTGCACCTTCCTCAAAGTCCTTCTTTTTTCCCATAAGGACTTCTGGCTTCTTCTTACCCATGGCGCGTCGGAGCATGTCTGCCGCACCCAAGCTGAATCCTGCAATCTTCTGGCTTACCTGCATAATCTGCTCCTGGT
>JAILHV010000034.1 GCA_024695625.1 Treponema sp. | reverse complement strand
CCAAAGCAACTTTTTTACAGACTGAATGCGCTCAATCACTTCCGTATAATGCTCGCCGTTGGAAACAAAGCGGAATGAGGAAAACGATGATGTTGGCGCAAGAATATTTTTATTCAACATGGAAAGTACATACAGATTATATCATGCCTTGTAAAGCTACTCAATGATAAAGTTTTCAAAGCGTGCTTTGGCAACCTAAAAACAATTCTTCTATATTGCAGCAAAGTTCTTTAGCCGCCATTACAAAAATCTTCCCGCAGGTTCTTGCATCGTCAAGGGCGTTGTGTGCATCGTATACAATTCCGAATTGTTCTGCCAAAAATGTGAGCCTGTGGCTTTCCAACTCCGTCCATGCTTTGCGTGCTATTTGAAGTGTACAGGCATAGTCCGCATTGGGCAGAGGCATACCAAAGTAGTCGCAGCAAGCACGGATAACACCCATGTCGAACCGTGCGTTGTGAGCCACAAAATGTATTTTCTCTTCCCCAGATGATTTTAGGAAAGGTTCCACAACAGTCTGCCAGACTTCTGGAAAGTGAGGGCAGTTCCGAACATCACCATAACTGATTCCATGAATATCCGTAAAGTCCGGACAAAAATACATCTTAGCAGGCTTGATGAGTGAATAAACGCTGTCTTTTTCCACACCGTCTACAAAACGCACCAAGCCAACAGAACAAGCGCTATTCTGATAAACATTTGCAGTTTCAAAATCTATTGCGTAATATGTCATCCTTTACCTCACGGATATACTATAACACAGGTGGTCTATCAGTTAGTGATAGTTCAGAAAAAAAATTATGTTTTAAACAAGAATTCCCATCCGAAAGAGGGGAACATATTTGCTTTCGGCATAATTTTCATAGCCCCAGTCGCTGTGCCAATGTCCAAAAAACCATTTTTTATATGAAATCATGGAATCAATTTTGTCATTAAAACAGACAGTTGAATCTTCCTGAAGCTTTGCCAAGTTTTCTTCATTCAAAAAATAAGAGTCAGTACAGGCAATACCTTTGGAAGTTCCTGTATGAGAAAGGACAAAATCAAATTCTCCGCCACCCTCTTTTATTTTTGAAAGGCATTTTTCTTTTTCGTCTTTGCTCCATTCTTCTTGCGACCACCAGGATTCATGCGGAAGCCTATAAGCCTTGTCATCACTTCTTGCACCGCCAAGAACCAAGATGCGCCTTTCTTCTATATTGTAAATTTCTCCGCGCCTTAGATAAAAAATATTATCGCTAACTTTTAATACTTCGCCACCAAACATTTTTACCTTGGGTAATTTTTCTATCACGTCATAGTTGTCATGATTTCCCATCACCGCAAGAACTTTGAAAGATTTTTGATTGTACCACTTAAGAAGATGCCTGTCCTCACCATCTGTCGGATGAATGCCATTTTCGTCAACAGGACAGTTATACCAAGGGACCCCAAAATCACCAAGAATTATAAGGTGAGTAATCTTAGCATAGTCCGCATTTTGCTCGGCACAGCAGAGCTTCATGTTTTTTGCAGAGACATTAGACCTATCTTCCATGTTGTGCGTGTCGCCAGTTATGTAAAGCATATAGAAACCTCCCGATTGATCTTTGCTTACAATTATATCACACCATTCTATCATCCTACGACAGACAAAATATAAAAATTGGTACAAATGTATTGTTTTATGCAGTAATCTGCATAAAATTTTGCATTTTATATGCAGATTACTTGTTTTTATATGCATAAGTTTGACTATTCATTTTAGCTGAGGTATTAAAAAATAACTTCCAACATAATTATTCCTCCATTTTCTAATCAAAGATTACTTTTAAATCAGTACAGCCCTCATTCCAACCATAACCTTTCACCAAGGCATTCCACTGTTCTTCCGTACCGCTATAATGGATTTCCTTGAGTGAGTGGCATCCACAAAAGGCATTTTTTCCTATTTTCGTCACGGATGCAGGGATATTGATTGAAGCGAGGTGCATGCAGTCAGAGAAAGCTTTATCATATATTTTTATTACTCCATCAGGAACATCAATCGAAGAGAGAGACACACAGGCACAAAATGCCTCTTCTTCGATTATCCTCACACTTTTCGGAATAGAAACCGATTCAAGCAATATGCACTGACTGAAAGTAGAAGTATGGATTTCCATAACTCCTTCAGGAATACAGATTGATTTAAGTGACTTACAGCCATCAAATGCAGCATCACCAATTTCTATCACAGTATTTGGAATACTGACTGATAAAAGTGTCTCGCAGCAACAGAATGCAAAGCCTCCTATTTCTATCACATTATTGGGAATAACAACAGAGTCACTTGCCCCATAATACTGTTCAAGCACACCGTCATTGATTCTGAACTGCGATAATTCAACACTACCATCTTTACATTGTACTGATGAAGCAGGGATATATTTTCTCCAGTTCTCATCTTTCTTTACCAAACCCCACTGTTTTTTAGTACCAGCAAAATTTATTTCTAAAAGAGCCGTACACTCGCTAAACGCATCAGAACAAATTCTTTTAACACTTGCTGGAATGTAGACAGACTTAAGTGAAGTACATTGGTTAAACATATACTCATCAATTTCCTTAATGCCCGCAGGAATATTGACAGAGACGAGTGATTTACAACCTAAGAATGCCTGCATGCCGATTTCTTTCACAGTATCAGGAATAATGATAAGTTCAAGCGATTTACAGTAAAAAAAAGCAGCCTCCCCAATTTCTACTACGCTATTAGGGATGACGATAGATTTAAGAGATTTACAGTGGTTGAAAGCTCCTCCTCTTATTTTTGTCACACCATCGGGTATGTTAATTGAAACGAGTGATTGACAACCTGAGAATGCATACCAATCAATTTCCTTTACATTCTCTGGAATGACAAGTGAATCAGCCGCACCATAGTAGTGTTCCAACACATTGTCCCGGATGTCAAAATGAGGAAGCTCCACATCGCCGTCAACACAATGCACAACATCCGCTCGCATACGCCACCCCAAGTATATGCTTTTTCTCACGTTATTCCACTGCTCCCGAGTACCAGCATAGTATATATGCATAATAGTATATTCAAAAGCATGTTTGCTAATTTTCTTCACACTTACAGGAATACTAACCGATGTAACATAATGCTTCAAAAATACATGGTCATTGATTTTTGTTACACCATCGGGGATAACTACAAATGAATCATTGCCAAGATATTCTACTAGAATGCCATCAACAATATTGAAACCATCGCTGTTTTTACAAGTTTGCTTCATGTTTGAATTCTCAAGTGTCATAAAATGCCTCCCTATATTTGCGCATGGATTACCGAGTGTTGTTTTACTTTTGCCTAGCAACCGTGCGTTGTACAAGAGCATCATAACACTGGAGGTCTATCAAAACGTGATGGTGGGGAAAGATTTTTTTTTAATTACTTCTTTTGACATATTATCAGATAGATAGTTACTGTTATTCCAAAAGAGTTTTTCAACAATTAATATACTGGATTGAGATATATCAAATCTCATTCCAGTATATTAATAAGACGAAAGAAATCCGACGCCCTATTTCTTTTGTAGAATCGAATTAATTAGATTATCCAATTCTTTCGTGAATTTTTGTATATCATCATTCATCTCATCTTTTACATCAAAGCAATAATATTTTTCATGGTCATCATCTGTTGTCATTTCTACAGTATCTTTTTTAAGCCAATTCCACTCATCATCCAAAAGATATATATCTGCAATTTTATCAGACGGATACATATACCACCTAAAGTTGCGATGCTTATATGAAAAATCTATACCAGATTCAGTTTTTTCAGTACATGTTGCATACTCCGAATCTGGAATAATACATTCATCCCTATAATCTATTGTTCCTTTTCGTTTTAATTTTAAAAGAATCGGAATCGTTGGAATCATATAAGCAGGATAACCTGATTCCCAAAAAGAAAAGTAGCCATGAGAAACCGAACGAATCCATGCACAAGATCTGTTTTTAGATATATAGTTTAAAAGTCCTTTATCATTACACCAATCATTTATACTTTTAGCAATTTTTTCATCATCATTCACATTCTCAACAATATCAATATTTCCACTTAATATATCGCAAACAGCATTTTTCCATTTTTCTGACAATAAAATATCTTTCCATGTTGATGCCTCGTTATTAAAAATTTTATAGTTCCTCCAGGCACAATGCCAAAAATCCTTGCATCGAGAAATTAAAGCTTTTAAAAGTATCGCATCAGTTTTATATTTTCTTTTCACGCCACTTTCATCAAAAAAGCCCTTTGCATTCGCCCACTTTATAGCAAAACTATTCCAGTCTAGATCTCCTTCAGCATCACGATACAAGAAATGAATTCTACCATCAAAAAAAGCTGTTTTTTCAGCTTTATCTATATCCTTTTCGGTGACTACACCAGCGTGAATGGCTTTTATCTTCTCTAACTCTTCCATATTTCCATCATTGACAAAGACACCTTTCAATATTTTAGCACCTTCCTCGTTTTCATACAAAGATTTAATATACTTATATAGATCATCATCAGTTTTCTTCATTTCAGAAAGAAATTTCAGCAAAGGGACATGATCGATTATTTCATAAGACAAGGAATTGTTCACCAACCGAATTAATCGATGAATATTTTCATCATCAAAAATCAATTCTTTGGCCCTAATAAGTGATTCAATAAGATACAAAGGTTTCTTTTCGCGCTCTTTTGTAAACAGAAATTTTATAAACTCACGTTTCTGTATTTCATCTTTTCCTGAATCAAGCAAAGAGATGATATTTTCAACCACCTTTGCGATTTTTGAAAAATCAATACGTTTAGAATCCTCAGCTGCTTTTATTTCTTCAAATTCACGCTTTCTATTTTCATCCGTTTCCACCCCTCTTTTTTCCCCATAAAGTTCCAACGTAATCTTAATGATATTATCCATTGCAATATCAATTTTGGATACTTCTTTCTCATTTATCTCTTTTTCACTTTTCTTAAGTTTAAAAAAATACTCTTCCCAATCATCCCACTGTTTGGCAGCATCAGACCTTGCTTTGTTATCTTTTATATTCTCCAGAATATACGGCTTTATCTGCTCGGAATCTTTGAGCTGTTCACCGCGGCTGTTCATTGTAATGTACAACTCCTCGCCCTGAGAAGTCTGCTGAACATCAAAGTAATAAAATTTCACACGTCGAAGTAAAGAATCATAATTGAGATTGGAGAATGAATTTTTATCATCGCAAATGAATTTATACAGATTGCAAATAGACTCAATTGTTTTATCATTATCATAATCTGAGACATACCATTTTGCTTCTTTCAGATTTTTAAGAATATCAAGAGACACTCCAGTAAACAAGTTCTGCAAGAACTGCTCTGTCAACGGACGGACACGATACGAGAAATGAATAAGAGGAGTTTCAGTTTTCAGTAGTGTCTTGAAATCAGAAGTTCTGTCGTCTTTGACTGCATAATAATATGCAAGGAGAACGATTGTCGTAAGACGCTGCTGTCCATCAATAATAAAGTGTTCGTTATTACCTGCATCATAAGAATAGAGAAAACCAATATTCGAATCTGAAACATTTTGAAGAGATACATTTAACTCGCTGAGAAATTTGCCCAAAACTTCTTTATTGCTTCCCCAAACATATTCCCGCTGAATTTCAGGAATAACCAAAATATAGCCAGACAAAAGATCTTTTATTGTTAATTCTTTCAATTCCATAATTATTTCTTCCATCCTAAAAATTCTGAAATATTCCTGCTTATATCAGTTGCGTTTTTACGAATTTCCGCAATTCCCCAATGCCATTTTTCGTTGGTTTTTATCATACCTTCTGTTTTATTTTTTTCTAGGAAAACACCGACTGTAAACGGTCGGATGTAATGATTATTTCCAAAGAATTCAGATGTTATACGAGTTACTTTCTGATTATGAGGGGCATTACCATAGCTTTCATTTACATGACTATCTAAAAGAACTATATTCCCGATAGAGTTCAGACAATAATCATGAATAACCCTATCAAACTCCTTTTGATTTTCTGGACTAATAATCTCATCGCCCGATTTTTCAACTATTTCCTCTAGTTTTTTCTTTATTTCGCTGTCCCTTGATTTTAATTCATTCCCTTTAAAAAAATCATTTATGAATTTTTCTGCTTCTTTTTTTGAGATTTTTATTCGATTTTCATCATCTTCTCTTGGATGCTGGCACATTATATGCTCTTTCTGCTCGCCTGCTTTTTTTAAGTAGCCAACAGGCAATCGACCTTTTCCCTGATTCTCTATGAAATAAATAACATCCATTAGAGGCAACAGTTTTTCCGTAGTGGCAGTATCATACCAGTTGTAACTTATATTATTGACATTTTCAAGGAATTTTTCCCTCTTTTCTTCACTTTGTTCATCTTCATCGGAAACATCGACCTCAAATGATTCTATTTTCTTAGATATAATTTGCTTAAGCTGTTTTACAAAAGAAGATTTTGAGTCTGCATTGCCCCATACAGTCCAAATATCTTTCAGAGTAATTCCCCTGTCCTTAAAGTTAAAGAATAAATAACCAAGCAGATGATAGATTTCCGAATTGTTATACCAGTCTTTCAAGGTCAAATGCAAGGAAAGAATTTTCTGGTACATCTCATAATAGTTATTTTCGACTTTACCATCAAAATCAGTTCCGTATTCAAAAAAGTCAAATGAAAAATGTTTAACTCTATTCTTAAGTTTCTCATTATCTTTGTAAATCTCATAAAATATTTTATACAAAAGATTTATTGAAAAGTCCTTTTTAAAAAGGTCATCATTCTGGATTGCACCAGATATAAACTGAGCATAATAGGTCTTTACATCTTCATTACTCCACCATTGATTGATTCCGTCAATTTCCATTCCCATGCGGACACAGAATTGATTTGTCTTTTCCGTGGATTTCAATTCAGAGAACTTTTCTTTTGCCGACTTAGTCATTAAAATTGCTCTGACCAAATCAGCACCGTCCAAAGGAACTTTACCACCGTTAATATTTGCAAAAATTGTTTCTTCAGATTTACCTTCAATTTTATTAACAATCAGCTTAAGCTTGTTCCAAACAGTATCAAATTTTAGAGAGTTTGCAGCAAACCACGTCTTAATTGATTCTGCAACTGTCAGAATATAAAACTCATCACGATGTTCTGCCGAAGATGGATTTATATTACCCCAGTCAGTTTCTTCATTATTTAATCTTTTCAATTTATCTGCAGTAGATTCTCGAATCGAATATTTAAGAATATCCACAAAATCTTTTGATTCTAATTCTTTCGCCTCAATCTTTCTGCAATTCTTATAAAATGAAAGCAAAATATAAAGCGTTGTAAGACGCTGTTGTCCATCAACAACATTGAGGCTTTTACCATCCTTACTTGGAACAAGTGTAATATTCTGCAAACAGTAAAAGTCACCATCTTTGGGATTAGAATTTTCAAATTTGTTAAAATCATCAAGAAGCTTGGTAGCATCGTTTGCATTCCATTTGTACCCGCGCTGATAATCTGGAATATTAAAATACGCATAATTTCCATTCGTCAAATAATTTGTAAAAATCTTATTAACAGAACAAATCAATTCACTCATACCCATATTTCTCTACAGCTACTATTATACCACACATTCCACATACCGCAAACTTTTTTGTTTACAAAGGTTTACGCGGCATTTTGTCTGGAATATTATAACATTAGATGTCTATCATTTAGTGACAGTTTAAAATATTTTTTATATAGGCCGAATGTTGAGTTTTTTGCACAAAATATGCCATCACCAAACAGACACACGACAATAACACATGCGTCTACAGAAACGCCATTTGGCAGATTGCGTTTATTTCTCTTTGCTCGCCATGGCCATTTCGTGCATGCCGGCTATTTCTTCGCGCCAGCGTTTGACTAAGGATTTGGGGGCAAGGGGTTGGGCGTCGGTGCCCCATTTTAGGACTTCCCTTAGGACTTTGAATTCTTGGGCTGAGGAAAAGGTTATGGTTAGGGAGTCTTGGTCTTCTGCTTTTATTTGCTGGTCGTTTGCCCATTTGTGGTATTTCATCCAGTCTTTGGCGTAACCGGTAAAGCGGATTTTGAAGTTTTTTGTTTTGTCTTCTTTAAAGGCACCGAGTCTTCCGCCGCCACTATAGTTGTTAAAGTCATAATTCTTGGGCAGCGTAAACTTTTCATCTGTAACGATGATGTCCGCCATAAAATTTAAGTCGTACAAAATTATGTTGTCTGCATATTCGCTGTAGGCAAAAAGATATACAACTCCGTTGTCCAAGATAAGCTGGTAGGGACAGACCGTCCGCTGTGATTTATTGGAATAAAATTTTGTGTAGCGGAATTTTATTTTGTAGTTTTTATCGAGAGCCTCATTAACGAGATCCCAGTTTTCTGTCTTGATGTTATATTCCATCTGGGGCGCAACTATTACCCGGCCGGACGACAAGAGGGAGTCGTTTTTTGCAACTTTAGGCTGTAAAAAATATATGAGCTTTGTGACTTTTTCAAAGAGGGGTGTGTGTTCAAAGTGCTGCAAAAGTCCCCTTAGGCTTGCAACAAGGGCAATGTCTTTTTCTGTTTTTTCCGTATATAGTTGTTCTACTTCATTCTTGATTACATAGCTTCCACCTTTTTGCTTTTCTTCTAGAAGATCCATGTCCTTTAGTTTTTTTACCATGCGGTAAATTGTAACTTCGGAAACACCAAAACGTTTTTCAAAATACTTTGCGTTGTATTTTATTGTAGGATCAGTGGGCGGAGTGCGGAGAATGCGCAGCATGTCATAATCGCGCTCGGCGAGTTTTGGG
>JAILHV010000017.1 GCA_024695625.1 Treponema sp. | reverse complement strand
TAGCTGGGGTTGGACTCGAACCAACGGCCTCCGGGTTATGAGCCCGACGAGCTGCCAACTGCTCTACCCAGCGTCGTACTTATTTCTAAGATATTACTATAGAAATAATAAAAGGTCAAGGGCTTTTTGCGTTCAATTTGGATTTTTCTGCAAAGCAATATCAAGCCAGGGAGGGCGACTTAGCAGCATGCAGAATTGCGTAGCGATTCTGCAATCCATCAAAAAATTCATGAATGGATTTTTTGATGGCAAATCCTACGCGGGATTGGAGGGGCGCGGAGCGTTGCCGCAAGGCAATGGAGCCGGCAGGCGGAACCCCGCAAAGCCCGTGGCGAAAGTCCTGTTCGGTCGAATTAGAGGAAGAGTGGATGGTAGAGCGGTGACAGTTACCGTCCAGAAAATTTGAAAAAAGCCTCAATTGAAATTTAAGCGGAATGTTTGTATATTTTTAGCATGATTATTAGCGTTACTTTTTCTAAGCCGGCAGAAAACTGTGAGCAAGTTCTTGGAAAGGATTTTATAAAGGTTAGGATTTTCCGCAATGCAGAAGCTGGACTTTCATCTGCAAAAAAGACAAAGCTGCCCTACAGTGCGGAATTTTTTACAAAGACACAGGCCTTTCAAAAATCAATGACGGAAGAAGACGTGAATGCTTTTATAGATGAACATGCGGGAAAAACTTTTAAGAATGTTGTTCAAAAGACTGACTCGCAGGAAATAAATTTTTTTTGTAACCGCCGCGGAGAAGTAAAAAAATCTGTGCGCAATATTTCCAATGGAATGAAGAACATAAATTTGCAGGGCATGGAAAACCGCCCTTCTGGAAACCGTGCAAAAAATTATATTCTAAAGGAAGGAAGCCCCATTCCTTTTTTGGTTCACCTTGGCCTTATGACAAAAGACGGCAGCGTTATTGCTTCCAAGTATGCAAAGTTCAGGCAGATAAACCGCTTTCTTGAATATGTGCGGGACATTCTTCCAGACGTAAAAAAACTTTACGGCAAAGATTTTTCCAGAGAACGGCCTTTGCGCATTGCAGATTTTGGCTGCGGAAAATCATACCTTACTTTTGCAGTCTATTATTATCTTTGGCAGTTGGAACAATCAGGCTACAGCGTTCAGGTTTTGGAATTTATAGACATGGAGCATACGCCCAAAAACATTTTGCTCCGCGCTGTCCGCAAACGGAATGCCGGACCTGCCAAAGACGGATGTGTGCAAAGTGACGGGCTTGAAGATAATGCTGCTGAAAAACAGATAAATGCCTCTGTTCAAAAAAGCAGGGAAAGGCTTGACTCTTTGCTCAAGACCCTTGGAGCTTCTCAAAGCCTGTGCGGATTGCTTGAAAGTTGATTGATTCATTGGCAGAAAAGAGGCCGCAATCCCCTATGTCAAAGTCAAGAAAATTTTTCTTTAACTGAAAGATTTCTTCTATTGGCTGTTTGCATCTGTCAGGCAGGGCTTCATTTTTAAACACGAGGCCACCCTTGCTTTCTACCTCTTCCTTAAGCTCATTAAAAGAAACGGGGGATGCAACTTGCAGGTATTTTTTTTCTACAGAAAGAATGCCGTCGTCTTCGTCAACGCAGTATTGCCGAGGGTCTTGCCCATGCAAATCTTGAGGAAAATCAACGGGCAGAGTTCGGTACCACGCGTAGTTAAAATCCATTGCGGTGTTAAGGTTTGTAAAAAGGACAAGGGCTTTTTTGTCCTTGCACCATGCTTCCATTCCGTACAAGGCTAAGATTCCGTGCCGTTTGCAACAGATGGAAAATGCCGGCGCATTAAGACAGGTGTTTACGTCCGTTATTGCGGCCAGCTGAATTTTCTCTTTGCAAAGGAATTCTGTAATCATGCGGGGAGTAAAAAGAGTCGGGCTTCCCTGCGTAATGCATGTTCGTATGGAAAGGATTGCCTTACAAAACATTTTTTTCTATGAACATTCCAACTCCGCTTGAATTGTTGTCATATTCGGTGGTAAAGTTGGCAATGCCCTTTATGTAGTCCAGTCCGTTTTTCATGCAGACTCCGTACTTGCAAAGGCGTATCATGCTTTCGTCGTTCATGCTGTCGCCAAAACCCATCGTTCTGTTCTTGTCCAGGCCAATGTGTTCAGCAAGCCAAGTGATGGCTTCTCCCTTTCCGCAGTTGGGTGGCAGCACTTCAAGAAAATATGGCTTGCTTGTAAAGACAACCGCCTTATCGCCAAAGTCGGCCTTGAGTTTTTTCTGCAAAATCTGAAGCTGGTCTGGGTCTCCGGGGACAAGCATTTTTGTAAAGCCCTGCTTTAGGAAATTGTCATAGTCTTCTATTTCCTTTCCCTTGAGACCGCAGAGCTTTACGTCTATGTTTGTCCATTCAGTTTCTTTTTGGTAGTAGATTGTGTCCGCAGTATAGACTTCGCTAAAGAGACCCATCTTTTGAGCCTCTTCATTTGCGTGCTGAAGTATGTCGTAAGAAACTTTCTGGCAGTAGATTTGCTTTCGCTCGTGAAGGTCAAAGACGGAACATCCGTTTATGGCAATGATGTAGCGTCCTGCCTGCAAACCGGCAATCTCCAAGCGGCGCACGTAGGGAAGAATTGCGTCTTCCGCGCGGCCTGAACAGAGAACAACGTAAATGCCAAGCGATGCAGCACGTCTTAGCACTTCCACGTTTTTGTCGGAAATGTTGCGGTCTTTGTCCAAAAGAGTGTCATCTAAATCCAGGGCTATAAGGCCTACGTCCAGCTTGCTCATACTTAGCGCACCAACTTGCGGTAAACGGTCTTGTGAGGACGGTCTGCGTCTTCGCCAAGCTGCTGCCGTCTCCATTCTGCATATTCAGACCAGTTGCCCTCGTACCATTTGACTTCGCTGTTGTTTTCAAAGGCAAGGATATGGGTGCAAACTCTGTCCAAGAAATAGCGGTCGTGGCTGATTACAAGCACAACTCCTGCAAAATCGTTTATGGCTTCTTCAAGTGAGCGGGTTGTTGTAATGTCCAAGTCATTCGTGGGTTCGTCCAAAAGAAGAACGTTGCCTGCTTCCTTGAACATCATGCCCATGTTAAGGCGGTTCTTTTCTCCACCGGAAAGAACTTCCACTTTTTTGTTCTGCTCAGGTCCGTTAAAGTTGAACCAAGAACAGTAAGCGCGGCTGTTTACCTCGCGGACTGCACCGTTAACAGGGCGGCCCTTTTCGTCTACAGCACCAAGCTTTACCAAATCCAAACCGTCGCTCAATGTTTCCCAGACCGTCTTCTTTGGATCAAGTTTGCTCCTCATCTGGTCTACGTAAACAAGCTTAACTGTTTCGCCAACTTTTATGTTTCCAGAATCAGGCTTTTCCTCTCCAAGTGAACCGTCGGGAAGAAGAACCTTTTGTCCAGCGGCAGTTGCGAGCATCTTAAAGAGGGTTGTCTTACCAGCACCGTTGGGACCAACAATTCCAACTACTGCACCGGCCGGAATGTGGAAGTCCAGGTTTTCAAAAAGAACGCGGTCGTCAAAAGACTTTGTAAGCTTTTCCGCATCAATTACAACGTTTCCAAGGCGGGGGCCTGCCGGAATAGAAATCTGGCTTTCCTTAAGCTTTACCCTCTGGCTTTCTTCTGCCAAGAGCTGCTCATACTTTGTAATGTGTTCCTTATGCTTTGCCTGCCTACCCTTTGCGCCTGCGTGAATCCACTCAAGCTCTTCTGCCATCTGCTTCTGGCGCACAGAGGCCTGCTTTTCTTCCAGGGCAAGACGCTTCTGCTTTGCATCCAGCCATGCAGAATAATTTCCCTTGAAAGGATAGCCTTCTCCCCTGTCCATTTCCAAAATCCAGCCAGCAACATTGTCCAAGAAATAGCGGTCGTGGGTAATTGCAATGATTGTTCCCGGATAGTTCTGAAGGTGGCGTTCAAGCCAAGCAACGGTTTCTGCATCAAGGTGGTTGGTAGGTTCATCAAGAAGAAGAATGTCTGGCTGCTGCAAAAGAAGACGGCACAAGGCAACACGTCTGCGTTCACCACCAGAAAGTACGTCTACAATCTGTTCTGGAGGAGGACAGCGGAGGGCATCCATTGCAAGCTCCAGGTTTGCGTCCAAGTTCCATGCGTCGGCGGCATCAAGTTTTTCCTGAAGCTCTGCCTGGCGGGCACAAAGCTTGTCAAAATCTGCATCGGGGTCTCCAAAGGCCTCGTTAACCTTGTCAAATTCAGCAAGCAAATCCGTAATGGGTTTTACGCCTTCCATAACGATTTCTTTTACGGTCTTGCCGTTTTCCAGATAAGGCTCCTGTTCCAAGTAGCCCATGGAATAACCGTCCGAAAGGTGGGTCTCACCAGTGTAGTCCTTGTCTATTCCTGCAAAAATCTTAAATAGTGAAGATTTACCGGCACCGTTTTCACCAATAACGCCAATCTTTGCACCGTAATAATATGAAATGCTTATGTCTTTAAGAACAACCTTTGTTCCGTATGCGCGCGAAACGCGGTCCATCGTGTAAATAATTTTCTTGTCGTCTACAGTCTTTGCCATGCAGATAGTATATAGAAGAAAGTATTCTTTGTCCACCTTGGAGCACAGGCCTCTTAAAACTGTTTTTGCCGCTACACGGCAAAAAATGCCTTTTGTCTCCCGTGCTTCGGGGTTCCGGCTTTCGCCTCCATTGCCGGGGTCAGGGCCCCCTTGGCAACCCGCTTGCGCGGGCCCCTACGCCCGGGGCTAGGCTCCTTGGTGTTCGTGGCTTTAGAATTTACGTATGGGTCTTACAAAATTATAGATATAGCTTTTGGGTGTGCCGTGTGTAGAATCGTCTGCATTCGCAAAAAGGTTGGTGCCGTGGGCTGTTGCCGCTGTATAATTGTTTGCAAGATTTCCATTGCTCTTAAACACCCACTGCGTTGAAGACCAATAATAATCATCTGCATTTTTTGAGGCACTTGGATTTATCAGCTGTGCACCCGGTATTCTTTTAAGTGCATTTTCTACATTATACTTATAATACATTAGCGTCTTGAGTTCGGCAGTTGAAGGAAGATACCAGCCGCTCTTATATCCGGGCGTTGAATAATTTGCACAGTAGTTGAAGGCCGGATAATTTTTTGCGCATTTTGCAGGAGTGTTTGTTCCGGCAGGATCGGCGGCCTTTATTACATTCCAGTTTTCGGCTCCGGAAGTGCTGCTGGTCTTAAAATTCATTTTGTACCCCAAGGAATTTTCATCAGCCCATGCAAGACTTGTCATCGTAAGTGCAACGCCAAGCCTGTTTTTTGCATCAAAAATAACTGCGACCGGAGTCTTTGATTTGTCAAAGGAGTACTCTGTAGTCATGGTACCGTCAGAATAGACAATGTTTCCTGGCGCAAAATAAGTTACGTACTTAGGTTCGTCTGTATCCTTGCGCTTGTACATGTCCTCTACGATTGTTGTAGTTACGGTTTTTCCGTCATCTGATACGGTTGTGGTTACGGTTTTTCCATCCTTCGTCGTGCTAGTCGTTTTAGTGCCGTTGGCGGGCTGACTCGTTTTGCCTGATGACGATGAAGATGATGGAACTGCGGCAAGGTCGCTCATAAATCCATCAAAAGTTGAGCAGCCTAAAACTGAAAAAATCATTGCAAGACAAAATGCAGCCGCAAGACATCCTAAAGTTTTTGCTTTCATTTAAAACCCCCCGTTTTTATCGGTATGCCATGTACTCTATATTCAAGGCAAAACTTTTCGGTGCACATAATAGATATATTATAAGTAAGTATAACACACTATTCTGGCAAATACCAGAAGCCCAATTGAATATACAATTGCTCAAAAGCAACCCCGACTTTTTTACCCCCAAAAAAAATCATCATAACCTTCATTTTAAGCAACTTGGCAAAAATCGTATTGTCATCTCACTTCTTCCGTTTTATTCTGCAAACATACACGAACGGAGGTATTTATGAAACACATTGGTTTAAAGGCAGTCCTTATTGCCGCAAGTTTTTTGCTTTGTTCCCCAGCTTTTGCTCAGGACAAAGAATCTCAAATTGCAAAGGGAATTGAATTCCACAACCGCTCAAGGACTGTAGAAGGAAATGAATCCGACTCACTTATTGACAACTGCATCAATACCCTGGAGCCATTCATCAAAGAAAATGCCCTTGCCTGCGCATATTACGGAAGTGCCCTTACAATAAAGGCCGGACAGTACGCAAGCAAAAGTCCAATGAAAGCCTATTCAAATCTAAATAAAGGAAGCAAGTTAATTGACAAAGCCGTAAAGATGGACAGTAACAATGTTCACCTAAGAATCCTTAGGCTGGAAAACGGAATAGACGTAAGCCGCGGTTCTCCTGTTAAGCGTTACAAAATCATCCGTGACGACGTTGACTACCTTCTTAAAATAGTTGACCACTTTGAACCGGAAGTAAAAGCGGAGGTTTATCTTGCCTGCGGAAATTTCTATCTTGATTCCAAAAAAGATGACTTGGCAAAAAAATATTTTGAGCTTGCCTATAAAAGTTCGCCGGATTCAGACTTTGGGACAAGAGCAAAAGAAATGATTCCGCAAGTGGCAGCGGAAAAATAAATCCAGCTTCTAAAAGCGAGAGAAGAGGAGATTTATATGGTTCTGGAAGCAATTCTACTTGGACTTTCTACAGGAACATACTGCACTATGTATTGTGCCCCAGTGCTTATTCCTTTTTTGTTTGGCTGCGAAAAAAGCTCCCACAAAAGGAATGCAGGTCTTACCGGGGCTTTTCTTTGCGGAAGGCTTGCAATGTACTTTGCCTTGGGGATAGTTTTTGCGGCTTTGGGCTTGCTTGCAAACGAGTACGCAAATCCAGTCCTTTCAAGGCGGCTTTCACTTTATGCCTATATCTTCTGCGGGCTTTCGCTTTTGCTTAATTCCCTTGGGGTAAAATTCCCCTGGGGATGCAAGGACGGATGCCATTCGCCAAAACTTAGGCACCTTGGAAATGACTGGGTTACAGCCCTTGCCACAGGACTTTCTGTTGGCCTACATATTTGCCCACCTTTATGGACAGCAATGTTCCGCTCGGTATTTGCAGGCAAGGGTCTTTACGGATTTTTCTACTTCATATTTTTTTACATCGGAACCCTGCCCTTTTTTATACCGCTTTTGGGAATTCCCTTTGTGGCAAAAAAGATGTCTTTTATAAAGAGGGTTTCCAGAGTGACCCAGTTTTGCGTTAGCCTTTACTTTCTTATTTTTGTAGGATTAATTCCATTTTTCTTTGGTTGAGTTTTAGGGAGATTTTATGATTTCCAGATTGATTTTGTGCGGACTAATGTCCAGCATTATATTTTTCTTTACCGTAGTAGTAAAAAATTTTTCACCAACAAGCATAATTTATGCGGCTTTTCTTATCTTTATCTATTCAAGGATGACTTTTTCTGAGCGGAAAAAAATGGGAAGCGGTGTAGTTTACCGAAGAATTTTCCAGACAGTATTTGCAATTGGATTTTGCATCGCTTTTATTTCTGACCTGTATGCAGAGCGAGGCAGCATGGCAATAACAAGCCAGGCCATGAACAATTCGGAGCTGCCCTTTTGCCACATTGCAATCCCGCAAGTCTTACTTCCATTTTTAATAACAAAGTCCATAATTTTTCCGGCACGCGTTTCCGGAATGTATGCGGCAGTTTCCAGCATGATTTGCATCTGGCTTGCGGTTACACTTACGGTTGGAAGGGGCTGGTGCAGCTGGATCTGCTTTTACGGCGGCTGGGAAGAGGGCTTT
>JAILHV010000002.1 GCA_024695625.1 Treponema sp. | reverse complement strand
TGCCAGCGTGTTGAAAAGCTGCAAGAAGGCAAAGCAGAACCTTCTGTCATTTTTACTCTATCACGGAATTTCGTATCCGGGCGGCGGAAGGGAATCTTATTGGACAGTGAAATTTTTTACATGGCTTAAGACTGTCACTTTTGCATCAGATTACCTGACGTATTGCTTTGAGGAATATGTCAGCGAGGTCTCACGTCAAATCCAGCGTCTGGAACAGTTGAATGCAAAGCTCAAGGAGCTTGAAGGAGACAAGGAAATTTCTGAAGGTGTAAAAAAGCTCAAGTGCATTTCCGGAATTGACACTGTTACGGCAATCAGTCTGATAGCGGAAACAGGAGACTTTAACCGCTTTAAGTCGGCAAAGGAATTCGCAAGCTACACGGGACTCATTCCAGGCCGCCATGACAGCGGGCTTTCGGTCGGAAACAGCGTGGGAATAACGAAGCAGGGAAATCAGAACCTGCGGCATCTTCTTGTGGAGTCGGCAAAATCGATAAAGAGGGCGACAGCTTTATCGCACGGTCAGAAGTCAAGGAGGCTTCTGGCAAGACAGGAAGGAATGAAGTCTGAAATCATAAACTATGCGGACAGGGCTGCGTTAAGGATAAAGTCTAGGATGAGGAAGCTTGAGATTAGGGGACTGAACTACAACAAGGCGGCTGTCGCATGCGCAAGGGAGCTTGCATGTTTTGCATGGGGAATAATGACGAATCATATTCAGTGAATTTTTGCTTCGGTATTTTCAGGATTTATCAGGAAGGGGACAAAGTGATTCGGGGATTGCAGTACATAAACAACCATCTTCGAAACCAGTTTTAGGACATTTTCTGATTTTCAGAATCTGATTCCTGTTAACATAGCAGAAGGGTTCTACGGCGGATCATTGACCTGGAGCGGGCCTCGGCCTATGCACGAATATCATAGTGGTCACTACCGGACAAGCCCGGACACTGTTCCTTTTCTGTTTTTTACATATTGACTTTTGGCTCACCATATCAATTGCTTAAACCGCCAACCGGCTTGACCGGTTTGTCGGCTTTGAAGCTTTGTTATGTGATTTTCTATAAACTACAAACTATTGCCCAATTTTCAAGTCGTGAAGCCCCCGTAAGTGCTGAATCACTATTTGCTTCATATAACCAGCCCCATTTTGCATTCGCTCCTTCACCTTCTTGTTTCTTTGCAAAAATTTTTTCTACCATCTGATTTGGAGTTTCTTCTGTTAAGCCCCAATAATGAAGAATCATACAGAGACTTGTTATATTACAAGTCCGCCAGGCCATTGGATATTTTGGACCTTTTTTAAATTTGTATCAGAATCTATTTGTTGCCAAACATATGTATTGTCTCTCTGTGTAAAAAACGGTACTGCTAAATTTCGTTTATATGATTCACTCATCAAAGTCTCCAAATACAAAGTTGTTTGATTCTTTTAAATTCAATTCTGCTATACATGTATCATTATAAGAATTGCCTTTGATAATTTTAGCTACGCTAAAAGAGAATGAGCCAACACGATTATTGTAATCAAAACATACTGTTTGATATTTATGTATTCCATCCTTCAAGTCTAATTGAATTGGTTCTCTTTGTATTAATTCTGTCTTTTCATTATTAACTTTATAACTATTTGCATTTAGAACTATAATTCGATTATTTGCATAATAATATTTTTCATTCAGTGCATATCCATTAATAATTGCTAAATTAACTTTTTTAGAAAACATAGATTTAAAACCACTAAATTCAATTTTCATAAAATCATCTTCCGTATTTTCCACATAACTTGTAGCCGGATTTCCGTCAAAAGCATTTTGTATGCTGTATTTGAATGGGCATTTTGAATCAAAAAGACAGGCTGAAGCCTGAATGCTTACTCCATCTTTGCTCCAGGCAGATACAATATTTTCTTTAATTTTATATCTTGCAAAATCAATATCATTCGCTGCTGCAATTTGATTTTTACAGGTATTATAATAGACTGGAACAATGTTTTGGTCCCATCGTTTTCTGTCTACTGTAAACGCAACACTTATTTCTGTAATAAAAAAGCCTATTTCATTTTTATTAAGTGGTTTTATCATTAAATCATTAAATGTGTATCCTTCATCCGCTCCCTGCGATGCCCAATATTCAGCATAAGGGCGAATAAGGATTTTTTGAAGTTCATTTTTTTTATTTTTCAAAAACACTATCTGCCAGATACATTCCTCTTTTTTCTGCATTTTCGAGCATTCTTCATTGGTTAGTGTTTTATTCTTATATTCTCTCGTATATCCTTCTTCTAACGGAATATTACTAATCAAAAACCTGTAGAACTGTATTCCGCAATCAGTTTCTGTAAAAACCTGATAATATTTTTCTTCTATTTTGGTCTCACTAAAAAAAGAATCATCAATACTTTGAATTGCAGTTCTGACTTCTGATTTCTGAAAGAAATCTTTTTCTTCTGCACCTGAAAGTCTTGTTAATTTCTGCCAGCTGTTTGGCATCATGTTTTTGAGTTCCGGAGCTTCTGTATAAGAAATTTGTAAAATACAAAACAATACGGTAAAAATTGATAATATTTTTTTCATTTTTTTCTTCCTAAGCGCCCCAGTGCGGGCGTCCACATAACTATGTAGTTAAACCGCAACGAGACCCTACTGCGCCGGCGGCTTTGAGCTACTTGTTATGTGATTTTAATCTTCTCCAAACAAGATTCTTACAAAATCTCGTCTTGAATACATTATTCTGATTACTCTTACAAATTCCCCTTCTATTCTGTAAAAAATTGAATAATTATTCGCAAGCACAAATTTATACTCTGTTGGAAAATAAACATATCTTTCTACAGGAATCCCTATTTCTGGATAGTTTGCTAAATCTTCATAGGTTTCTACAATTTTCTCTACAGTATTGTGTGCCGCGATTGGATTCAGCAATTCATTTTCGATGTAGTTTTTTATTTCGAGCAAATCTTCTGCCGCCTATGGAGAAACGTCTACTTTAAACATCAAAGCCCTACCATTGCACGAACATCTTTTGTGCTAAGCCACCCCTTTTCTTTTGCTGAATCTTCTCCTTTTTTTAGTTCCGCAAACAAGGTTTTTGTAGCAGTAAGCTTTTCATAATCTTTTATTGATATTACTGCATAGCAACCCCGTCCATTTTTTGTGAGGAAAACTGGAGATTCATCTGCTACATCCTGCAAAACTTTGTTATAATTTCGCAAATCTGAAACTGGTTTTATTGTAATCATAAACACCCCTAAAAGTTTCGTAAGATTTTACGAAATATATTATCCGATATTTTATAGTAACCGTCAAGAACAAAAGAAAGGAGGCTTGGCCTCCTTTCGGCTTTGAAGGTTTATTATGCGTTATTGATTATTCCATGTTTTATTATATTCATTTATATATTCTGGATCATCTAAGCGAATTCCCATTTTTATAAGGTTGGGCCAACAAGCCTTTTTGTTTTCAGAAGGCAAATTATTTATCAATGATGTTACAAAAGAATAACGCAATGCGTTCATTGACGAGAGGACAAAGGAAGGAAATTTTTCGTCAGAAATATAGCTTGAGAAAGATCCATGTGTAAAAGCCGGTACAAGCTTAACTTCTTCACCGTTTATATTTAATACCAGAGAATCTTCGTTTATTCTTATAATTTTATAGATTTCTTTTTGTTCCGGGCCTACATAATCTATAGCTTCATAGGAAACATATACAGTTATACTTTTATTTTTCATTGATGCTGAATAGCTTCCTTTTCCAGAGCCAGCAGCCTCCAGAAATAAATAATGATAAGTTCCATCAGCAGAAAATTCCCTGCAATCCCTACCGTAAACCCATGGAAATCTGCATAGATATCTTTGTAAATCGGCATCAGACCACTTTTCGGTTGAAAAGGCTGATAATTTATCTGTTAAATAACCACCAAAAACCCAGCCGTATACATTTCTTCCTTTATTAATGGTTTCAACAGGAAGAAGAATTTGAACCCAGTTAGATTTTATTCCATCAATTACAGCTTCACTTCCAATTGAAACAACTTTTACAACCATTCTGTCATATAAGGTTTCGATTTTTTTTGAATTAAGAGAGGCATTATCCCTGACACGCAAACCTTCCGGCGAGTTTACATATAAAATATCAATATTTTTATTTTTTTGAAAATAGTCACTGCTTAATCCGAATAATAAATTGCAAAAGGCTAGCATAAATACTAATAAAAAATTCTTTTTCATCTTTTCTCCAAGTACCCCAAGTAGCGGGCGTCCACATAAAATAAATTCCCCATATCCGCCACCAAATTTTATGGTAGCAGAAAGAGCAGGCACAAGCTGTTACAGCAAATGCCTTATGCTTTTTATAATATCAAATTTTGGAAAGTTTTCAAGGGTTGCTTGTGATGGAATAGAATGTGTGTTTTCAAAAGCACCCGCACCAGCCTACGCCGCCATGGAGCCCCGGCAGTACCGCACGGAGGGCGGTATGAGCGTTAGCGAAGGGCGGAACGGCGGTGACGAAAGAAAACTTTCGGTCGGGTTAGAGTAAGAATAAAATGGTAGAGCGGGGAAATTACCGTCCAGAGAATTCAAAAAAGTTGCAAAGATTTACAGATCCTGAATCAAGTTCAGGATGACGGTCACTGGTTATGGATGCGGTTGCTGATCCGGATGACGGTTGCTTGTTCCGGATGACGGTTGCTTGTTCGGGATGCGGGCAAGAAAGATTTAGTCTGCAATGTAGGCGGCCATGAATGCACCGTCGGTGGCTTCCATTAGCATGGCTTCGCAGGTAAGGTCACCGTAAGCGCTGTAGGGAAAAAGGGAACCGTCGGATGCGGTGAGGGGAATAAAAAGTTCAACGGGGTCTTGCAAGAGGATGCTCTGCTCGTCAATAAAATGGAGGTAAACTTTTTCGAGTTCCACTTTGCTGGACGGGATTCTAAAAAGGGGGGTGTAGATTGCGTGGGAAGATGGCGTTACCGTAAAGATGTGGCTTTTTGTGCCGCACATGGCTATCATCATGAAGGAGCGGTCGGTTTTGTTTTCGACGTCGAAGTGGAGCTCCTCCCCCAGGCGAAGCTCCATCCAGGTCTTTGAGTCAAAGCGGCTTCTTAGCATGCCGTCCGGGGATGCCTTATTTACGATGAACAAAAAGACGGCTGCGGCAAGCGCAAAGACAAGCAGAGGCGTGAATATAAAAAACAGTAATTTTTTTAGCTGTTTTCCTTCATCCATTTTTCTATGCCACGCTTAACGTCGTCGTCTATGTCGTGCTCGATTTTGCACGCATTCACTTCGGCCTGTTCTTCGCTAACACCGGTTATCTTCTGAAGGAATCTCGTAAGCAGCACATGCCGGGCATAGATTTCGTCAGCGAGCCTCTTTCCCTCTTCCGTAAGTTCCAGGGAACCTATCTTGCCTACAAAGACGTAGCCCTTTTCTTCCAGAATGCTCATTGCACGGCTTACGCTGGGCTTTGACACATTCAGTCTGCGGGCAACGTCTACAGAGCGGGCAATTCCGTTCTCTTCTTTTAGGCACAAGATTGCCTCGAGGTAGTCCTCTCCAGATTCGTGTATATCGTTCATCTGCGCCTCCGCGTCAGTCTCCCAAATTCATCACCTGGGCAAAGATTGGCTTTCCGCCGGGTACCATCGGAAGAACGGGTTCGTCTATTCCGACTTTTGCATCTATAACTGCGGCCTCTCCGGAGTCAAGAGCTTCCTTAAAGACCTTTTCAAATTCAACTTCCGAGTTTGCCTTGTAGCCCTTGATTCCGTATGCGGCGGCAAGTGAAACCCAGTCCGGGCCAAAGTCCAAGGTGGTTGCGGAATAGCGTTTTCCGTAGAAGACACGCTGCCAAAGGCGGACGTTGCCAAGGGTTCCGTTGTTTACCACGACGATTACGATTGGAAGCTTGTAGTGGCCGATTGTGGCAAGTTCGTTGCAGTTCATGCGGAATGAACCGTCGCCTGCTATGTGGACTACGCGTCTCTTTGGGTTTGCAAACTGGGCACCGATTGCGGCTCCTGTTCCAAAGCCCATTGTTCCAAGTCCACCGGATGTGATGAAGGTGCGGGGCTTTTCAAATGGATAATGCTGGGCTACCCAGAGCTGGTGCTCACCAACTTCTGTGGTAACAAAGGCATCGTCACCTGCAATTTTGTGGACGCATTCGCAAAGGAATTTTGGATTGATTGAGTCTGAAGGATGCTCGTCGTAGATTGCGGGGTAAACCTTCTTCCATTCTTCTATCTGGCTCTTCCATTCTGCATGGTCATTTTTATTGATGAGGGGAAGAAGTCTTTCCAGGATTGCTCCTACGTCACCAACGAGGCTTCCTGCAACAGGTATGTTCTTGTTGATTTCTGCGGGGTCTACGTCTATCTGGAATACGCGGCTGTTTTCTGCAAAACGCTTTGCGTCGGAAATTACACGGTCGCTGAACCTGGCTCCAAGTGCAAGGACAAGGTCGCTTTCTGTTACGGCCATGTTGCTGGCTTTTGTTCCGTGCATACCAACCATGCCAAGGTTAAGGGCATTTGATGAAGGGAATGCTGAGCGTGCCATCATGCTTTCGCTAACAGGAATGTCCGCTTTTACGGCAAGGTCCTTAAGCTTTTCTGCTGCCTCGCTTATGATGATTCCACCGCCTGCATAGATTACCGGGCGCTTTGCTGAATTGATTATTTGTGCGGCGGCGGCAATTTCTTCGTCGGATGGAACTGATGCGTTAAAGACACGGCGAAGGTTGTCCTTACCTTTGGAAAGTTCAATGCTTGCTTCGGAGAGATTCTTTAAAGGCTCAAATTCCGTCTGGTTTGCGGTGACTTCTTTTGGAATGTCTATAAGCACTGGGCCTGGTCTTCCGCTTTTTGCAATGATGAAGGCTTCGCGGATTGTGGCGGCAAGGTCTTCTACCTTATGCACCATGAAGTTGTGTTTTGTGATAGGCATGGTGATGCCGGTGATGTCTATTTCCTGGAATGAGTCCCTTCCCAAAAGCGGTGTTGGAACGTTGCATGTGATTGCCACGATTGGGGATGAATCCATGTAGGCGGTGGCAATGCCTGTTACAAGGTTTGTTGCTCCGGGGCCGGATGTTGCCATGCAGACGCCGACCTTTCCTGTTGAACGGGCATATCCGTCTGCTGCGTGGGATGCACCCTGCTCGTGGGCGGTAAGAATGTGGTGAATCCTGTCCTGATTCTTGTAGAGTTCATCGTAAATATTAAGGATGGCTCCTCCGGGATAACCGAAAACCGTATCAACGCCCTGTTCAACAAGACATTCAACAACTATCTGGGAACCGTTAAGTAACATATCAACCTCTTAGAAAAAACTTTATTCTCCATTATACAGTTTTAAGGAAAGATGTTCAACAGTGGAATTGCAGATGGTTTTTGCGGCACAGCATTTTGCAAAGAAAATTGTCGTAAATGCGTCAGAAATGGATCTTTTAAAGCATATATATTTATAGAAGCAAATGATGAATCACCAGGATGGACAAATGGAAAAGAAAACAATGCTAAGACCGTCACCTACGGCATTGCTAAACCCACGGTGCGATGCTTCCTTATTTCCGTGCTTGACTTCCACTTTGACAAAGATGACAAATCTGCCCTTGAGTGGTATACTATGAGAAAGGCCAGCGGAGGAAAGCTTGGCGAAAGGCTCAATGTTATCTTCTTTGATTTGCTCAAGATAAAGAAACTCTTGGGTACACCGCCAGAAAAACTTACGAAACTGGAGAAATGGGGACTGTTTCTTTCTTATGCAGAAGATGAAGCCAAGAAAGACTACCTTGAAAGCCTCATACTCTCCGAGGAAGGGATTATGAATGCAAAGACCGCGCTCTGCAAAGTAAGCCAAGACGACATCAACTGGGCAATCGAGAATTCTATTTTTAAAGACCAGATGGACTACAATACAGGCCTCTACAATGCTGAACAGAGGGGAATAAAACAAGGGGAATTGAACACAGCCCGCCGCATGCTGGAAGCAAAGATATGCAGCCTGGAGCAAATTGCAGACATGACAAACCTTTCCATAGAAGAAGTCAAAGGTTTGCAGAAGCAAGTACAGGGCTAAGACAACCGCACCAGCCTACGCCCGATTGTAGGTGGCCGAAGGCGACCGGCAGGAACTGACGGGCCGCGCGCCGTAAGGCGGGCAAGCACCGGAAAGCGGGTAAAAAATGGCCTCCTTGCCATTTTTTACCATGGGTTTTCTTCGAAAACCCGCAGTTTGACATGCAAACACTTGACGTGCCATCCATGGCACTCCTTGTTTGCCGAGTAAAAAATGGCAAATGTCGATTATAGCCAAAGAGTAAAATGGTAGAACAGGCAGGACTTTCGTCCTAAAACAAATATTGCATAAATCCTACCGTATTGATATATTATTGGAATGACCTATTCAGAACTAGAAATGCCAAAGGCCGGAGACCGCGTTGTAGTTGGTATGTCTGGCGGTGTTGATTCAACGATGACCGCAGTTCTCCTAAAGGAAAGGGGATGCATAGTAACCGGAGTTACCATGTCCCTGTGGAAAGGCGACCTCCCCATATTGCCAGAAGCAGTCGGAATGCACGAAAGCTGCTACGGTCCGGGCGAAGAGGAAAACATTGACGAATGCAGGCAATTCTGCCAAAAGAACGGCATTCCCTACCACGTAATAGACGTAAAGGACGCATACCAAAAAGAGGTTCTTGACTACTTTAAAGCTGAATACCGGGCAGGCCGTACCCCCAACCCCTGCATCAGGTGCAACCGCTTTATAAAATTTGGGGCTTTGCTTTCCGGAATACAAAAGCTGGGCATTGAATACGACTATTTTTGCACCGGCCACTACGCAAAAGTTGTCCGCGGAAGTGAAAGCCTTTCATCCGCATACGGTTCACAGGCAGCGCAAAACCCGGCAGGAAGTTCAAAACCGGCACAGATTGCAGTAGCACAAGACGCCACAAAAGACCAGGCCTACTTTCTTTACCGCATACCTTCGGACGTGCTGGAAAAAGTACGCTTTCCACTTAGCACGTTCTCCAAAAAAGACATTTTTGCCATGGCAAAGGAGCGGGGTCTGCTTGCGGCAAACAGGGAAGAAAGCCAGGACTTTATCCCGGAAGCCTACCTTGACTACCTCTTTGCAGACAAGCCATCTGTTCCCGGCGACATAATCGATTTGGACGGACACGTTCTTGGAAGGCACAGGGGAATAGAACACTATACGATTGGCCAGAGACGGGGGCTGGGCGTAAGCGCAAAAGTGCCGCTCTATGTTTGCGCAATCGACAAAGAAAAAAATCTTGTGGTGCTTGCCCCGGACAGCGAACTTTTTGTCTCTTCACTTATCGCAGACGATTTGGTTTGGCCAGCAGGCTACGATCCAGACTGCACTTTTGAAGCCCAGGTAAAAATCCGTCTTGCTGCAAAACCGGTTGCGGCAGTGCTTTCGCCATACACTCCCAAAGACGGGGAAGAATTTGCAGGAAAGGCCTACCTTGTGCAATTCAAGGAAAAGCAGAGGGCGGTTGCCCCGGGACAGTCGGTCGTCTTTTACAGGGACGGAATCACGGCGGGCGGCGGAATCATAAGCAAGGCCATACGGTAAGCAAAAAAACTTCCGGCAGCCACAATTTTTTATTTTTCTCTTTTGGAGCTTTATCTCTTTTTTTACTGTGCCTTAAATGCAGGGCATTCAAGGCAGTCCATTTTAAATCCGGCTTTGCGGGGTTCCGCGGGACCCTGACCCGCTCCATTGCTCCACTTTGTTCCGCAACCCGCCTGCGGCGGGCCCCTCCAATCCGTGCTAGGCTGCTTTGCATAGAGGATATGAGTAAGAAAAAATGGAATCAGAATCCCTATACTAGTCGCTAGGCCCAGAAGTACGCACTTCATTAGAATCCGCACTTGAATCCGAAGCCAAAAGCGTAGCCTGGTCAGAATCGGACTCCTTGCGGCATTCCATAGGAACATACTCACGCTCTTCCGAAACATTCTTGTAAGCCGGACGGTAGATGCGGCCACCAGCAACAAGCTCTTCTATGCGGTGTGCGCTCCAGCCTGCAATACGTGCTATTGCAAAAAGCGGAGTAAAAAGCTCGCGGGGAATATTGAGCATAGTGTATACAAAGCCTGTGTAGAAGTCCACGTTTATGCAGATCTTCTTCTTGTCGCCGTGAAGCTCGTAAATAACCTCGGGTGCAAGCTTTTCGATTGAGCGGTAGAGGTTGAATTCCTCCTCCATGCCCTTTTCGCGTGCAAGCTCGGCAGCCTTTTCGCGGAGAAGAAGTGCGCGTGGATCGCTTATAGTGTATACCGCATGACCCTGACCATAGATAAGGCCTGTATGGTCAAAAGCCTGCTTTGTGGCAATCTTCCTAAGATATTCGCGTATTTCCGCCTCGTTGCTCCAGTCGCTAACATGGCTCTTGATGTCGTCCATCATTTCCATTACGCGGATGTTGGCACCACCATGACGCCTACCCTTCAAAGAACCAACCGCAGCCGCCACCGCAGAATAGGTATCCGTATCCGCAGAAGAAACAACGTGAATCGTCAAAGAAGAGTTGTTACCGCCACCGTGCTCAGCGTGCAGGATAAGAGCAAGGTCAAGAATTTCAGCCTCAAGGCGGGTATAACTCTTGTCGCTCCTGATAAGACGCAAAAAGTTTTCTGCCGTACTCAGAGAAGGAGCCGGATTGTGAATATACATGCTCTTTCCGTCGTAGTAGCGCCTCTTTGCCTGGTAAGCATAAGCCGCAAGAGTTGAAAAGCGGGAAATAAGCTCAATACACTGGCGGAGGACGTTTGTTATGGCACGGTCCTCTGGATTGTTGTCGTAAGAATAGGAAGCAAGAACGCCACGTGCAAGCTTGTTCATTATGTCGCTAGAAGGGGCCTTCATAATCATGTCTTCCGTAAAGTTGGGAGGCAAAGTCCTAAGGGCACCCAGAGCCGTACTGAATTCCTCAAGCTGGGAAGCAGTAGGCAGCTGTCCAAACAAAAGAAGGTAGACGCACTGCTCGTAGCCAAACTGGTGGTTCTTCTGGCTGTCGTGAACAATGTCCTCAACATTGTAGCCGCGGTAGATAAGCTTTCCCGGAACAGCAATCTTGTTACCGGCCTCGTCAACCTTGTAGCCAACAACATCACCGATTCTGGTAAGACCAACAAGAACACCCCTTCCGTCTGCATAGCGAAGGCCGCGCTTCACGTCATATTTCTGGTAAAGCGAAGGATCTATGGGGTCATTATTCTGGGCCAAAACCGACAACTTGTTTATGAAAGAAAAATCAGCCATGCGTGCCACCTACCTTACTGAATATTTATACAGTCACCATTGACAAAGTAGACATAATTATACAATTTTTATTTCTCTTGTGCAAGCATGAAAGCTATTTTTGACTTTTTTCTTGCGGCGCTTTAATCTGCAAAACAAAAGTGCCCCCAAAGAAGATCTTGCCATTTTTTACCGCAAACAGATAGCACCCGGTTCCTGCGGTCCCTGGGCCTGTCGAAGGGTCGAAGAACCGCAAAACAGCCGCCACTTCCCTGCCGTGCCTTAATATGCAAACTTTAGCCAGTTCACCTATTTGCAAACATACCCCGAAGCAGAAAACTCATAAAAGGTCGAATCCCCGTCCTTCAAGGAAAGCTCAAGGCGGGTAAAGATAACAGTCCAGCCGTCCTTTTTAAGGGTAAGGACATGCTCCACCTCTTTGCCATGGGAATAGCTATCCTCCGACTTGCTTGAATTTTTAAGCAGGAATTCCTTAAGTTCATTTGTAAAATCAAGTTCCTTTTCTTCAGACTCGGGGCCAAAGGAAATTACACCTTTTCCATCACTGCTCCCCCTGCCTGATTCATAAAATGAATAGAGGGTGGAAAATTCCCCAACGTCCAGCGCAGCCCCTGCAGGCAGGTAAAGCGTAAGAGAATTGTAAAGTTCCATAGCCTCACCTTTTGCCCGCCTTGCATATTTTGTTGAATGGGCAAAACCAAAGGTCTTTTCAAAAGAATCAGCATACTTATTTTCCTCTTTGGAAGACTCAACCCACCAGGATGGCATTTTCTCAAAGTCATTAAGTTCATCGGCAGCAGAAACAACAGCCGCCTTTTCCTTGTCAGAAAGAAGAGCCTCAGCCTTTGCAGCGTCAAGCCTTCCATTTTCATAGAGGGAATGTGCTTTGTAAATGCCCACAATGCGGGAGGTCTGGCTAAAGCGGGCAATGCTTATGCAACCAGTTCCAGGAACTGCCATCAAGAACGCAGCAAAAGAAAGAACAAGGTAAACAGCCTTCATATATTTTCCCTTCTTAACAAAAGGAAGAATGCAGAAGACTATGCTCACGGCTATATAATAAAGGCTTGCAACCCTGGCAAGAGTAAAACCGTATTCCCCAATCCTTATTCCAAAAGAAAAGCACTGCAGGGCAATGAGGGGCAAAAGAAAGATGGCACCCCACCTGCGAAGGAATTTTCCGGCGGCAGAAAAAGTTCCCTCATGCGGAAGGGCAAGATAAAAGAAAAGGTAAACGGCAGTCGCGGCAGACACAAATGGATTTACCATTCCAACCGGCATGCTGCGCGTAAAGATGCACTTTGCAAAATAAACGTAAAGCACAAGAAGCAGCATCGCATAAATTGGAAGAAGCGCACATGAAACAATTACGTCAAAAGCCTTTGGAATGGAAACCCTTTCCCTCGGGCGCGTAACGCAAGAAACCAAAAGGTTCATTCCAATCACAAAATAAGAAAAGAAAAAACATGCCGCAAATGGAATATTATTGGAAAAAGAATAGATAAGGTTCTTGAATGCAAAGACAACAAGAAAAAGCCCCAGCACAAGGCAGGTTACGGTAATCCCTTGCATAACAAGAGAAACCACCGCATTGGGCACGACCTTTTCTTCATCCTGGAACTTGTGCAGCATCCAAAGCCCCATGGCTACAAAAATGAACATGGACGAACCGTAAATAAAGAAGCGCCAGTCACTTTCAGACTTCAAAAGAAAAAAGATTGAAACAGAAAGTATTGCGCTCAAAACCTGTCCCGCAGCGTGAACCAGACTTTTCTTTTTACCCTGAATGTCCTTATTTTCGCACAGGACGCGGCAGAACATTTCCGCAAAAAAAGATGCCGCGCAGCACCAGACGGCAGTAAGGGCAAGGTAGCCTGCATTCTCAGAAAAGGCATTCTCCCTTTCGCGCAGTGCCGAATATGCCTCGCTGTCGTAAGAAGCACCGGACTTGCGCAGGGCATCGTACTGGCTCTTGAATATATCGTAGCTGCAAGCAGAAAGCGTTGCAGAAACCGCGGCAACAACAGTTCCCGCAAAAAATGCCGGAAATTTTAGGGCAGAGTTCTTAAGCTCCTGCCATGCAGAATTCAAAAATTTCAACTTCATAATTTTCCTCTTTTTTATTAAATGAGTTTACGAAAAATCATATTTTAAAACAAGCAAAGCCCTTTTTGTTACAGAGGCTTTTTTTTCTTCTTATTGCGGCACTCTCATCTGCGCAACAAAAGTGCCCCCAAAGAAACTCTTCCCATTTTTTCAGAACAAACAGCGCCATGGACGGCGCGTCAAATCTTTGCATAACAGCCCGCGGGTTTTCGCCAGAAAACCCGTCATAAAAAATGGCAAGGAGGCCATTGTTTAGGGGCTTTCCGGGGTTCCGCGGGCCCAAATAGATGTAAAATAAGCAGCGCCATGGAGGGCGCGTCTTTTGTTAGAACAAAAATCAGGTGAGTTTTCGCAGAAAACTCATGGTAAAAAATTGCACGGATGCAATTTTTTACCAACCGCCCCTCCAATCCCTGCCGTGCTTGCACTTGCTAAGGGAGTTTTCGCAGAAAACTCCAGGGCAGGCTCCGCCTGCCACAATCCCTGCCGTGCCTTAATAAGCCACCCTTTAAAACTGACCACTCAAGTCTATTGCTAAAAGTGCGTTCTTTTACTATTATATAGGAATGAAAAAATACGACATCTTTAACAAGGCCATGCGCAACAGAATTTTGGGTGTGGCGGCATTTTGTCTTCTATATATTGCATTGGCTCTTAGGCCTTTGAGCACAGAACTGCACCTTACCCCGGAATGGACGGAAGGAATCACCAGGGTTCAGGGGGGAACTTCTGCTCAAGAAACAATCCCCTTTAAGCTGGGGCAGAACATGGGCTTCTTTACGCCGGAAGGAAAAATCACAAACCTTGTAACCTATCCATTCAAGGCATCCATCTCCGACTCATACTACACTTCTTATTCCGCAAACAACTCCAGCGCGGACTTCTTTTTGCCAAGCGGGGAAAAGGCTGGAACGATCAAGGAATCTGGCTTCCCCTTCTTTGACGAAGACAGAATCTATGTCTTCTTGCCGGGCGGCTCTTCTTTTGTCCAGTGCTCAAGTTCGGGCGCAAGGAAGTGGCTTTACGAAAGCTATTGTCCTGTAACGGCATTCTCTTCCAGTTCTGGAGGAACAGTAGCGGGCTTTGCAGACGGAACCCTTGTTTCATTTACAAAGGACGGCGCAGTAGACCAGAAGTTCCAGCCGGGTGGAAGCAATTTTTCCGTTATACTTGGAGCAGGAATTTCCAAGAGCGGAGACACGGTTGCCTGTGTCTGCGGACAGGACCAGCAGCGTTTTGTTGTGGCTCAGAAAAGCGGGGAACACAGCAAGATTATCTTCCACGAATATCTTGAAAAGGCTTCTGTAAAGCAGGAGCTTGTAAAATTCAACAGCAAGGACAACGTTGTCTACTACGGCTACGAAGGAGGCCTTGGTGTTGTTGACCTGGAAAAAATGCAGAGCTACAAACTTCCGCTAAACGGACACGTGGTTCAAATTCAAGAAAATGAAGAGGGAACCCTTGCCTTCATCCTTAGCAGGTACGGAAAAAAATACACTATAACCGTAATAGAAAAATTTAACCAGAGCGTTGCATCCTTCTCTTATAACGCAAACTATTCATTCATACAGGTAAGGGGCAACTCCCTCTTTGTTGGCCGCAACGACAAGATTTCAAAACTTTCGGTTTCAAGAAAATAGGGGGCAGTAAAAATGAAGAAAGACTTTGGCTTTGGAAAAAAATTGGCACTTAACAAAAAGAAATACCTTGTGGCAGGAACCCTTGCGGTAACACTCCTTGGCACAGCGGCAGCCCTATTTGCATTCAGTTGGCCACAGGCACAGACCAACTCGGACACCTTCCACTCATACTTTGGTCAGCTTAGGGGTGGCACAATCAGTTCATCCCTTATCTTTAAGGACAATTCAGAAGTAAAAACGGCAGACCCCGGAGACATACTGGCAGTCATAGACGACCACACGGAAGACTACGGCTGGTTCGAGTCAACCCTGGGCAATGCGGTAATCCTTGGCCACAGCGACCAGAGGGTAACAATTTACGCAAACCTCGACGCAGAATCCATACCCGCATCCCTTGGCGCATCATCCTTTGTTTCTACAGGAACCCCACTCGGCACAAGCGGAAACTCAGGCTGGCAGGAAGGGGAAAGCTGCCTCGAATTCCAGGTGCTGGACACAAAGAGCGGTATTTCAATCAACCCAAGAATGCTCATGCCAAAGATTGGCGCAGAACTTCCCGTAAGCATGGGCTACATCACTCTTGACGACGAAAAGGGAGTTACCCACTACCTTGTTAACGAACGCAACCTAAAGGCTGGAACATACTACATCTACAAAACCCGCGACGCAACAGCAGTTCCATTCAGGACAATAGTTGCAATAAACGGTGCTACCGTGGAACGCATTTCTTACGACACTTTAAAAGAATACAACGGCAGGCTTTGCATTACAGGCAACAACAACTACCCGGTAGAACTTATGTACCCGGACGACACAAGGCTGCTCCTTGGAAAGATTTCACTCCCCTACGGCCACGTGGGTCTTTCGGTTACAGTTGTAGACATGCTCAATTCCGCCCAGAGCGTTACATACAATCTGGACGTAAACTAAAGCAGCAGGGCTATTCAAGTTCAATTCCCATAAGGCTCATGTTCTTGTAAAAGACTTCGTTGAATTCCATTTTTTTGCTCAAGTCGTTAACTATGTATTCGCGGCTCCATTCGTAGAAGAGTGCATTGTAGCTTTTAAGATATAATGAGGCTGAGACGGAAGCGTTGCTGTTACAAAGGCTGTAGTAAAAATAGTCGTGCGAAAAAATTGCCGGATAAAGCTCAAGTTTTTTGCCATCACGTTTAAGGCAGAGTTTGTCTTCTAAAATAGAGTCAATCTCGTAAACTTCTGTTTCTACACTTGACCATTCTCCAGAATCATCGCTGTAGGAAACTTTTACAATTATCTTTTTGTCTTTCATTGAAAGAGAAAATGTTCCGTCGCCACCAAGAGAAGATTCCATAAGACCAAAGTTGTATTTTCCGTCTGCCTCAAAATTCATAAAACGGAATCCGTCATAAATCCAGAGAAAGCGGGACAAATAGATTTTCAAATCCGCATCGGTCCATCCTGCCGTAGAAAAGGGTTTTAACTTATCGCTAAGGTAGCCGCCAAAAACCCAACCGGTAACGCTAGTCTGTTTTTTAAAAGATTCCAAAGGCATAATGATTTTTACCCAGTTGGAAGATATTCCGTCTATTGTAACCTTAGGGCCAAGTTCAACAACCTTAACTTTCATTCTGTCGTAAACTACGCCAATCTTCTTTGCGCTCAAACTTGCACTGTCACGGACGCGCAATCCAGACGAAGCATCCACATACTTATAGCCTTGGGCAAAGCAAGCAAAAGCAGCAGCTAAAAAAACTGCAAGAACAAAACAATACTTTTTCATACAAACCTCAAAAGAATTATAGCGGCTTTTGGAAGCTTGCACAATAATAATATCTTGCCACTCCTATTCCATCAAGGCGCCAAACGAAATATCGTCATAAATAACAGATCCGAAACTTTCTCTGCCCAAGCAGTATCTTATGCGGTAGATCACCCCTGGCTTTACGTTTGTAAACTTAAGATAATAATGCTTGTCATCAACAATGATTCTGTCGTCGCTACAGTATCTTCGCTGCGAATACTTTTTGCCGTCATTCATGTCTTCTAGCACATAGGAAGAATTGTTCTGAACGTCCTTGTAGGGATTGCCCCAGACTATTATTTTAAAAGCAAAGCCTATTTTTATGGGTTTTGAAATTTGTTGGCCAAGCACAAAAAAATATGCAAGAGCGTCATTTTCAGAAAGGCCGTTAAGAAATTCAACTGACTCTATTATTTGGAGTTCGCCAAAAACTTTGCCGTCCTTTACTTTGCATAAAACCTTTTGAACAAAATCGTCCTTGCCTTTGGCATTGCTCCGGTAAATGTATGCAAAAACTTCTTTGCCATCAGTAAGATTTTCTGTCTTTGCCTCAAAGTGCAATTCTGTGCCAACACCAGCAAGGTATTCAGCCGCAGCAACTTCCTGAGTCTTTTCGTCAGTCCATTTTAGTTCAAAAAAATCTCCGCCCAAATCACTTTCAGCTGCAAGTCTAGCCCATTCAGGCATGGCCACAAAATCTTTATTGGTCACACAGGAAGCTAACAAAATGCATGCTCCCAAAAGCGCAAGAAAATTCTTTGTTTTAAATATGCTCATTTTTTTATCTCCATTTTTTGTTTTGGCATATTATATTTGTTAAACGCATCTATATCAAGTCTATCCTGATTCATTTTTTCCACTTTTGCATACCCAACACTTCGAGCCGCACTATAGCTATGAATCAATTCATGATTTTTTTATAAGCTTATAAAACAAACTCCATCTGTACATCATAGGGTTCATTTTCTGCTATCGCTTGATTGATTTCTGCTGCCTCTGTACAACCCAATCTTCTATAAGCGGCTTGGCTTTCTTTAGACGAATGTGCTGAAATATATAACTTCTTTGCACCAATCTCTTTTGCCTTTTTACAAGCCAAGTCAAAAAGTTCTTTTCCAATACCACGCCTGCGATACGGCTCTGACACATGATATAAAAGCAGTTCCAAATATTGATTACTGCTTCCGAACAACTCATTAGACACTAAAATGTATCCAACCACCTTTCCTTCACAAAAAGCACCATAGGCAAAACCCTTTCCCGCAATTTTATGCAGAATATCCCGTGCCACTTCCTTTCGCTTATTTAAGTCCCAATCTTCCACATACTCGTTTGCTACCAAGACATACTCATTATTGCTATTTTTTCTCCAGCACTCTTTTACCTCTTGGTACCGCAAAAAATCATCCAATGAATCTTCATTAAAATTTTTCTCTGTTAAAAATGAATAAGTTATTGTGTTCATATTCTTTAATCATTTTTATTTATAATCTTTTGTCAAGACTTCAATTCTCTAATAACAAGTCATTTTCTACTCCCCTTTTTATTTTATCACTCAGAGGAAGTCCACACAGCAATTCAGCTTATATAGCAAAAAACTTCCTTCGTAATTAGCATCAAAATTCTCTTTTGAATCAAACTTAATGTTTATCTGATTATAGTCTGTTATAAAATCATAGAAATCATTTTTCTTTAATTCCTGATATATAGTTTTTTGTATTTTTGACTTATATTTATCTTTACACAAGTTTATCTGATTATTTTTATAGCACATTATGCAAATTAATGAAAGAAAATTCTTAACCTCCCAAATTTCTTCACCACATTCCTTTTTTAATTCCTTTATGACTTTGCTGGGAATACTATTGTATAATTCTTCTACTGCAAGCTGTTCAAAAGAGGAATATACAATAAAAGTTTTTAAATCGGGAAACTTTATTATATCCTTATGATTTGTCATAATTTCGTCGTAAATCTTTTTATTATTTTCCGTATCAAAAAAATTCAAGACACCATTCTTGTATTGATGATTTATAAATTTTTCACAATCCTTATTTGTTTTTAGGATAATCTGAATTCTATTGTCTTTTCTCTTATAAGTTTTGCAAACATCCACACAGATATTTGCCACATCCACAAGAAATTCTTTTGAAATATAATCTTTTAACTTCTGAAACCTTGGATTAAGATTCTTCTTCTTGAGTATAATCTTTTTTGTTTCTTTATATTCTCTATCTGCTGTTGATACCATTTTCTTTCTTCTTCTTTTCTAATAAATTCAAAACGACTAATGAGGAAAATATACCCACTCGTTATCAGATGAACTATATCTATATTCCTCATCAAAATTGTATCTAAACCGAATACGATAATATTGAGGAAATTCTGACTCATCGTCACTTAGAGGCTGTTGGCAACTGTATGAAACATAATCATTCCAAATGTCATCATCAGATTTACAAGTATACCGAACTGTCAGTGGAATAGGAATTGCTGCTAAATAATCTGGAATTAAATCTTCTAATTTGTCTGGAAATATTTTTTTTATCAGAGTAATACTTTTTGACTGCGCTTGCAAGAATTTTTATATCTTCAAAAGTCACTTTGTCCAGAACCGCAAGATCCGGGTCATCTATCTTATTAATGAATTTATCCTTTTCAAATGAATCGGAAATTGAGTAATAATAATAATTTTTTTTATCATCATAATTAAGGAACCTTATAGAAAAACATCCTTCACGGCATTTCATCGGCTCAGGATAATATTGGAATGGAACACTGAAACTAAAAAGATCCCATAAACCGGTTTTTGGAATCCTCTTTATATATTTTGGTCGCAACTCTTCCAGTTTATTTGGATAATATCCATTATCTGCGTAATAATTTCCAAGTGCCTCTATGATTTGATTTCCACGCTCTATGGCTGTTTTTTCTTTTTTTGAGAATTCAAAATCCCCATCCGTATTTATGGAAGGTGTTTCTACGCAAGCAGCTTTTAGCGACAATATAAAAATAAAAAAAGAAAAATATTTTATTCTATTTCGTGCTGACATAATTATTTCTCCATCCACAGCCCCAGTGCGGGCATCTACATAGCAACTGTTTTAACCGCAAACTGGCTTGACCCGCTATCGGCTTTGAAACTTTGTTATGTGTTTATTCATAAGTACGTTCAAGAAAATGTACATACTTTTTTAATCCACTGATATCATCCAGATTTGGATGTTCTTCATAAAAATATCCAAATAATTTTACTCGAATAAAATCAGGGTCAAGCATTTTTTGTATTAAATATTTTTTTACTTCCTTTTGTTTTATTTTACTGTCATCCAATTTTTCAATTATGAATAACATTCTTATCAAAACTTTATCAATAAGGACATTGCTCATTTCCAATGCACCCATTATAAAATGAGTATCGTTAATTACTTCAGGAGAAGCTTTTGTTTTTATAAGATACCCATCATAAAAATCTATGTCAGTTTCCCTAATGTCATATAAAACTATTTTATCTATAATCTCCTTAACCTTCTTTTTTTCTTCTTTTTTTTGCTTTTCTATTGCTTCTTCTAACTTCTCATCAGCGATTGCTATTTTTCCCCTTAATCTGTTTTTTGATTTAAAGGTTTCGGACATGCTCAAGCTTTTTATTTTGCCAGAATTTTCACTGTTTTTTTCTTCTGGAATTATACATTCAACACTTCCATCCCTGAGAATTCGAATTTGGTCAAACACAAAAACATACTTAGGAAGTGGTTTTAAATCCAGAAAAAATTTTCTTTTGTCAACTAAAACATACAGAGAACAGTATTCACTGTCATACCCAAGTTTTCCATATCTTGTATAATATACATTACCCTTTTCATCTTTTACTTTAAAATATCCATCTCCTTGAATGGCAATATCCAAATAATTATTTGTCGCTTGAACATTACCTTGTGAGAGATTTATTATTCCGTCGGTTTTATCTGCATCAAAATCAAATGTTCTTTTATAAGCGTAGGTTGAATAATTATACAAATCTTTTATTAGAAAATCGTATTCCTCTTCAGGAGAAAGGCAATAAGCATTAATAGAGAGAAAAAGAAAAATAATTTTTATAATACTTTTTTTATTCATTTCTTAACCTCGCACCCCAGTGCGGGCGTCCACATAACATATTTTACCCCAAAAATCTTCCCGGCAGCTTTGGGGTTGTTGCGGGGAAGACGGGGTGATAAATAATTGTTTTAGAAGGAGCCGTGGCTGCCGCCGTGGGTGTGGCCGGATGAGCTTGTGTGGGTAGATGAGTGGGAATAGCCGCTTGAGACTGTACGTTCTGTTGGCCGGGCTGTTCTTGTGGTAAAGGTACGGACGAAGCGGTCAGCATTGTTGCCGGAGGAAGCTGCAAGACGCTCGTAGCCTGATGCAGTTGTCTTTTCAAAGACAGTGCGGTATTTGCTTCTCTTGGCCGAAGTTCCAAGCCATGAAGAAATCAAGCCAATAAGACCTGAAATGAAGCCCCAGACAGGATCCAAAGGGCCTTTTTCTTCGCTTTCGTCTGCATAGCCGTTTTCTTCATTTGTAAGAGTCTCGTCGGAAGGGACTCCCCGAGAGAGATAGTATTCGCAGCTCTGGGCATAGGCATTGAATGCGCCTGCATAGTCGCCGGACTTTAGGAAGGGAAGCATTTTTCCGCTTATCTGCTCCTGCCGCCAGTCAGAAAAAATCGTAATCGTGTCATGGCCGCTGGTGGAAATGGCCCATTCGCGTTCAGCCATTGTAATGAGAAAGAGGATTCCTTCATTCTCAGAACCCTGGCCGTAGGAATTGTTGTCAAAATAGTCGTCTGCATAGGCCGTAACGTTTGTACCTGCAATGTCCGCCTTTGTTACCAAAACTACATCGCAATTGTAGCGGGTGCTTACAGAGGCAAGTTTCTGCTGCAAAGCTTCGGCCTGAGATGGCGAAAGAAGCCCTGCATCGTCCACGACAAGGGCCTTTGAAGAAGCCATGCCGCCAGAGCCGTTGCCAGTTCCTTCATTCTGCGTCACTTCAACTATGCCGCCATCTTCCGACTGTGCAGAAAGAGGCAGCAGGGCAAAGGAGGCAAAAAACAATACGCAAAGTATGTTAAAAAATTTCTTCATAATTGAATTCTCCGGTATAGCATCTTATGCTAGAATTTAAGAAAGAATTTTACGGCATAGGCAACCGCACCGATTATCACAGCCTTTATAAGAACAGAAAGAATGAATTTCTTTTTGTCTTCGGGAAGGATACCGGCAACCTTTCCTGTTTGGCCGTTTATAACGACGTTCCAGGCCTTGTCTGCATAGCGTTCTGTAAAAAACCAGACCGGCAGCAGGCAGTACTTGTGGCTAAGGCCGTTTATCTTTTCCGAATGGCTTGTAATGTTCTTTGAAGAATATTCGTTGATTGAAGAAACAACCGACTCATAGGCAGAAGTTGCCATGCGCTCTTCTGCTTGCTTGAGGCACTGCTGGACATAGCTTTCCTTGTATTTTTCTGCAGAGAATCCTGCCAGGAAGCCTCCTGCGTAGGGCTTTAGTCCATTCGCGTCAAAGGGTTCTATGGATTCCATAAGGACGCTGTTGGCCTTGTCCGTGCAGATTGAAGGAAGGTCTTTTATGGGCAGGTTTATGTCGCGGTCCAGGTCGTATTCCTGGGTTTCCGTATAATTGTATTGGGAGTCTGACCAGCTGCGGCCGTTGCGGTAACCCTTACCCTGGACATGGGAATAGGCAGTTCCGCTTACAAGGTAGAAGGGGACGTATACGCCCTTTATCTCGTCTATCTTTCTGTTGTCCTTAAAGATTTTTGGGGCAAGCCAGCGGGTCTTTATGTGTTCCTTGTAGATATTCTGGGCCTGTTCTTTTGTAATCTTAAAGGGAATTACACCGTCGGGCTTTTTTCCGCCGGAAAACTGGCCGGTCATTACGACGTTGTTTCCGCAGTAGGGGCATTTGCTTGCGGCTGTATTTTCATCCGCAACGATTTCTGCTCCGCATGAATTGCAGGAATACACCCTAAGATGCTCAAGTTCTTCCTGTGTATAATTGCCGGAATATGCTGCAGAAGAGTCTTGGGCAGAACCCCCGCCTTCCGCACTGCTTCCGTCTTCTTCTGTTTCGAGTGCGTCAGCTGCTATTTCCGTGGCACAGTAGGGGCACCTAAGTTTTTGGGTTGCTACGTTAAATTCCATCATGCCGCCGCAAGCGGGACATTCATATTCTTTTAACTTGGACATTGAGTAAACTCCTATAAGTGAAAGTTTAACATCAAAAGATAAAAACTTCAAATGTTTTCTTATTTTTCTGATTTTTCAAGGGAGTTCCCTTGGACCCCGGTCTTGGAGGGGGAAAACCAGCTCAGAGTCCGAAGTTTGATGTTTAAAGAATGCTTTTTTTTTGTAAGGTTCCCTTCGACAAGCTCTGGGAACGTTTTTTTTTACTTGCCAAGCAATGCCAAGCCATGGATGGCGAGTTAGCAACTCGTAGATTTGCGGAGCGAATCTACGTTCCTTAAAAAAATCCATGGAGGGATTTTTTTTAAGGCAGGCTCAGGGAACGGTATTCTTTCTGCCAAGCAATACTAAGCCATGTATGAGTGGGGGGGCAATTTTACACGGCCCTTCGAGAGCCTCAGGGACCGGAATTCGGCGACGGTTTTCTTTACTGGGGATGAGGGTAGGTTGCATATTGAAGCACGGCAGGGATTGGAGGGGCCCGCCGCAGGCGGGTTGCCGCAGGCAATGGAGGCGAAGGCCGGAACCCCGGAAAGCCCCTTAAAAATGGCCTCCTTGCCATTTTTGATGACGGGAAAGTGGCGGCTGGTTTTAGCGGTCCTTCGAGAGCCTCAGGAACCGGGTGCTATCGGTTTGCAATGAAAAATGGCAAGATGTTCTTTGAAGACGCGAATGTTCTGCATAAAAAAGCGCCGCAAGAAGAATATTAAAAAACTAAAGTCCCTTTGCCCAGATGTAGGTGCTAAGATAGGGGTCTGGTTTTACAAGGTTGTCGCCGCGCCAGACTTCGTCTATGAGCCCCTTTGCGTTTACCCGGCCAACGCGGACCTGTTTTTTAAGGTGCTGGTTTTCTCCGTCTATTGTAACAGTGCCCTCCGGTGCGTCAAAAGAAAGTCCCTTTGCTGCCATGCGCACGTCTTCTACGTTAAAGGTTCCAGCCTTTTCACATGCAGCCGCCCACAAATAGACCGATATGTAGGCAGCTTCCATGGGGTCTCCGATTACCCTGTCTTGGCCAAAGCGTTTTTTGAAGCGGGAGACAAAAAGGTGGTTGTGGAAGGATGATATTGTTTGCAGGTAGCTCCAGGAAACGTAATGCCCTTCGAGCAAGTCTGCGCCTATGTAGCTAACTTCGCTTTCTGAGACGGAGAAACTCATTACGGGGATTTTGTTTGCGCCAATGCCGGCTTCTTTTAGTTGGGCAAAGAAGGCTTTGTTTGAGCTTCCGTTGAGTGTGTTCAATATTACGCTGGGTTTGGATGCCTTTATCTGTTTTATAACGTCGCTAAAGTCCTCGCATTCCATGTCTACGTAGCGTTCGCCCACGCACTTGCCTTTTATGTGGGAAAGGTAGGCTTTTACCATTTCGCCTGTGGTTCTGGGGAATATGTAGTCGGAGCCGATGAGGAAAACCCTTTTGCCAAAATTCCTTTGGCAGTAGTCTACGGCTGGAATAACCTGCTGGTTTGGAGCGGCACCCATGTACATGATGTTGGGGCTTGCTTCTAGGCCTTCGTACTGGAGCGGATACCAGAGCAGGCCAAAGATGTCCTCTTCTTCCACAACGGCTTTTACTTCCTTGCGGGATGCAGATGTCCAGCAGCCGAATATGGTGGCAACCTTGTCTTCCGTTAGCATTTTGCGCGCCAGTTCTGCAAAGCGCTGGGGCTTGCTTTCTCCGTCCAGCTGAACCACTTCTATTGTGTGGCCAAGAACTCCGCCCGATGAATTTATTTCGTCTATGGCCATGCGCTCAATGTCGCAAACAGGGATCTCGCTCTGGGCCATTGCACCGGTAAGCGAATAGAGCAGGCCAACTTTTACTGTGGGTTTTTCTTCCACCTTCTTGCAGCCGGAAAGAAGCAGCGCAAAAAGAGCGCCAACGGCAACTATCTTAGTTTTCATTCGTCTTCTCCCATAATAACGTCGTAGGTGGTCATAAGCCCCTTGCCCTTTATGTCGCATTCGATTGGACCTGAGAATTTTATGTCCGTGTCCTTGAGCCTTTCGTATACCGCGGCGGAAACCCTTATTCCTCCAGGGGAACAGGCAGACTCCATGCGGCTTGCAACGTTGACGGTGTTGCCCCACACGTCGTAGATGAATTTGGTCTTGCCAATGACACCTGCGCTAACAGGCCCACGGTTAAGGCCTATCCTTATGTTGAACTTTATCTTTGCGCTAGCGTTGTAGTCCCTGAGGTCTTGGTACATGCCCTTGGCAAATTCTACCATTATACGTGCGTGGTCTTCGTTAAGTGAAGGAAGTCCGCAGCCAGCCATGTATGCGTCTCCGATGGTCTTTATTTTTTCTACCCCCATGCGCTTAGCCCTTTCATCGAAGCGGCTAAAGAGGTCGTTCAGTGCGTATACAATTTCTGCGGCGGTGTGCTCGCTGGAAGTCTTGGTAAAGCTTACTATGTCGGAAAAAAGCATGGTAACGTCTGCAAAGCTTTCACCTATGGCGCGGACGCTGTCCTTGAGTTCCTTTGCAATCTTGTCGGGAAGGATTGCGTGCAGAAGCTGGTCTGACTTTTCCTTTTCCACGGCAAGCTCTTTTGTGCGTTCTTTAACAAGGCCTTCAAGCCTTATGTTCTCCAGGGTTACTGCCCTTTCTTTTAGGTAGAAAATTGTAATGACAGCCGCAAGGAACAAAACTGTGCAGACAATCCAGAACCATTCCGTTTGCCAGATGTAGGGTTTTTGCAAAAAGAGCATGGTCTCTGCCTTGTCGGACATGATTCCGTCTCCGTTTATTGCAGAAACCATGAATGTGTAGCGGCCGGGCTTTAGGTTGGTGTAGGAAACTGACCTCTCCGTGTTTGGGGTGGAAAAATCATCGTCAAAACCTGTAAGCTGATGGGTGAACAGGATGCGCTCTGGTGCGTCAAAGCTAAGGCCTGTGTATTTTATGTCCACGCGCTTTGTGCCGGGCTTAAACTCAATGACATTGTCAAAGTCCTTGTATTCAACGGTGTCTACCCTTAGGTTTTCTATGCAGACAAGGGGCTTTATCTGGCTGCCGCGAACCTTTACCGGATTGTAAACAGCAACGCCATCCACCATTGGGAACCAGAGTCTTCCGTCCCTGTCGCAAATGCTTACTGCGGTGGAAGTTGGACCGTCGGAATCAAGGCCGTCGCTCTTGCTGTAGTATTTGGGAACAATCACGTCGCTAACGCCTTTGGCAACTTCGCTAAGCTTTCCGCTGGAAACGGAAGAAATGCCGTAGTTGCTCGTCATCCAAACATTGCCAGCCCTGTCTTGTAAAAGCTGGAAGACTGAATCCGTGCCAAGCCCCTGCTCTGCCCTAATCACTTCGAATTTTTCGGGAAGGACATCCTTTGAGCTGTCGTAGTCGGGGCACCTGGTTATGCCGCTTCCAGAGCAAATCCAGTATGCGCCCATATTATCCTGCGAAATCTTAAATACAACGTTACCCGCAAGGCCGTTGTTTGTCGTTATCCAGCCAAAAAGTGTTTCGTCCCGCATAAGGTAGACACCGCCGCCGTCCGTGCCAATCCAGACAACGTCGTTGGGGTCGCGGTAGAGGCACATTACGTACTCGTTTTCAAGACCGTCCAGCTGCTTAAAATTCTTTATGCTACCGTCCTTGTGGATTATGCTAAGGCCGGTGGTTGTACCAACATAAAGCTCTCCCTTGGAACCTTCTATTGCAACCCTAACCTTGTTGCCGGCAAGACCTTCGTCCGTGCTCCAAGAGGTAATCTTTCCGCTTGCCTGATTGTAGCGTAACTGTCCGGGCTTTCTGTAGCAGCTTACCAGTATGTCACCGTTTTGTGCAGTGGCAACGTGGCGGATTCTTATGTCCTTGGTGTATTTGGTAAGGGCATTGGTCTCCTGCTTACCGTCTACGTAGCAGAACAAACCGGAATCTGTTCCAACCCAAACCCTGCCGTCTTTGCCTTCTGCTATGGCATTGGAAGTTTCTCCTGTGCGGAACATCTTAAAGCGGCTGCGGGTCATTTTGCCAACACCGTTTCTGTCAGTGGCAATCCAGATGTTGCCTTCGCGGTCAGAGATAATTCTGTTTATCTTAGCATTCTGAATTTCTGCCTTGTCACAGACATGGAATTTTCCCTCGCTGTAGACCACAAGACCTGATTCTGTGCCAAACCAAATATTTCCGTCCTGGGCCTGAAAAATAGCAGTAACCGGGATGCTGTCCAGAATTGTGCCTGTGTGGACGGCAATGGCCTCTTCTCCGACAATCTTTACGAGACCGGAATTGTCCGTGCCAACCCAAAAGTTACCGTCCTTGTCCTGGCAAACATCCGTAACCGCATAGTCGCCAAATTTATCCATGGAAGGAATTGTACGGAAAAGGCCGTCCTTAAAAACAAAAAGCCCCTTGTCGTTCTCCGTAGTAAGCCAAACACGACCGTCCCTGTCGCAAATAAGCTGGGTGGAAATAACGCCCTTGGAAACCGTACCCGCCTCAAACTGGGGGTTAAAGAGGTGGCGGCTCTTGGACATGTAGACAACCCCACCGGCAGTTCCAACCCACACGTTCTTGTCTTTGTCCTCCACAATCGCCCGGATTGAATTGTTGGGAAGACCGTTCTGGGTGGTAAAGGTCATATTCAAATCCGGCTGCAAAAGCTGCACACCTTCGTCGTTGGAGCCTATCCAAAGGTTTCCTGAACTATCCTCCACAACAACGCGTACGGAAGCAAAAGTAAGACCATTGTCCTTGCTGCGCCTCATAGTGGAAAAAGCCACTCCGTCAAAGCGGACAAGACCTTCGTATGTACCTATATTAATAAAGCCGTCGTTGGTTTGCGCAATATCAGTAGCCGTCGTTCCAGTAAGGCCTCCAAAGGAAGTCCACTGCTGGTAAACATAATTGTCAAAAAATGACGACTGAGACGCCAGCTGCATGCAAAAGGCAAAAGCCGCCGCTGCAAATACCACGAGTTTTTTCATACCTCTATTGTAATGCAATCAGTGGCTTTTTACAAAGATTTTTTTCTGAATTTCCTCTGAATTTTTCTTCTTTTTTTGCGGCACTTGCACTTTCAACAGGCATTTTTACGCTAACATACATGCCCCTCGTGTGGCGCTTCCGGGGTTTCGGCTTTCGCCTCCATTGCCTGCGGCAACGCTACCGCGCCCCTCCAGTGCCTGCCGCGTCTTTTTTTTTACCTTTCAACAGACAATACTTCTTCTAAAGGAAGGGAACAATAGTCTGCAACTTTTTCCGGCACGGCTTAGGGCCATATCGCTCAACGTATCGCGATATGCCTAAGAACCCGGACTTTTTGGTGCAGTCAATTTCTATCTAAAAAACTCGGGCTATATATATGCAGAAGAAATTCAATTTCTGACACAAATGCGCAAAAAAAAGATGCCCAAGCGTAGTCAAACCACGGCACAACATTCCAGTCTGCATTTGACCATTTAACCAATTGCCAATATAATTGTTAATAAATTGATATGAAAAAGACTTTAGCTTTTATATTAGGCGCATTTATCCTCTTTGCAACGCTCCTTTCATGCACGACGACTGTTTCCGGCGAATTTGAAAGGCCGGCTGGGCTGGACATGAACGGGGCAAGGTCCATTGCGGTTTTGGACTTTACGGTTCAGGACAACTGGAATGCAGACATCTGGCAGCACAGAAACAACTACTACCGCAAGGAAAGGAACAAGGACCAGATTGTAAACTACCTTACCCGCGGTCTGGAGTCAAGAATTTCCAAAGAAGGTTACCTTAGCATAGCAAGTCCAGTAGAAGCAGAAAAAGCCCTTAGATACAGAACCACACCGCCATGCGATGCATACGTTTCTGGCAGTATAACCCACTACGAAGACAGGATAGACCACCGGGTACGCGAAGACGACGATGGAAAGGAAAGGGTTTACTACATCCGCCGTGTAAGCTTTACCCTAACCTACAGCATACTGGATGCAAACACAGGTAAAGAACTTGGCTACAAGCGCTTTAACGCAAGCGGTTCCAGCTACGAAGCAGAAAGGCGCAGGGACTTGCCTGACCCAATAAGCCTTGTGCGTAGCGACCTGGACAGCAGCTTAAGGGAAATGACTCGCTACATCTCGCCCTACAAGGAAAGGGAATACTATTCGCTCATAAAAGACAAAAAGAACGAAACGCTGCAAAAAGCATACAAGCTTGCCACAGACGGAAACACGGAAGAAGCCCTTAAGATTTACAGTGAATACTATGAAGCTTCGGGCAGCTACAAGGCTGGCTACAATGCCGCAATGATTCTACAGTCCCAGGGAAAGCTGGACGATGCAAAAAGGCTTTTGGACGACGTGTACCAGAGGAATCAGGACGGAAAAATCAAGAATGCCCTTAGAAACCTGAACAGCGAACTTAACTATGCAGACAGGGTAAGGACGCAGAAGGGCTTAAGAGAAAGCCGCGCAAGGAAAAATTCTTCTGATTCATCCGGCTCTCCTGACCAATATGAAGAAAGCAGTGAAAGCATAAAGGATGCGGGAATGATTACATTCCCCACCGAATGACATATCCTCGCGAACTTGCCAACCATTAGAAAGCCATGGATGGATTTTCCCAAGCGACGTACGCCGCCGTGGAGCCCCGCAAGTCCCGACCGCAGGGCGGGATGACCGTTAGGGAAGGGCGAAAGGGCGGTGGCGCAGAGGCCTGTCCTGTCGAATTAGCCAAAGAGCAAATTGGTAGAACAGAAAAAAGTAACGTCCTAAAGAATCAGAACTGATAGCCTATATTTATGGAAGGAACCACCATTCCGTAGCTCATGTCGGAAATGAATGCAGTAATGAAATCAGCCTGGGCCTCAACAAAAATATGAGTTGTAAGGTAGTACTGGAAAGAAGCTCCAAGTACAGCACAGGCATCTACACTGTAAAGCGGGTCCAAATCAAAGCCGTTTTCATAGTGGTACTGATACTTGTAAAAATATGCTGCCCCCACGCCGGCATGGGCTTCCACCGTTCCCAGCAGCCGCTTTTTGGAGGGGTCATCACGGGAGGCAACCTTTATAGGCTTCTGGTAGACCAAAAGTCCGCTTGCTGTCATAAGGTTTCCGTCTATGTCAAAGTACTTGCCCTCGTAATTCATGCGGGTGTAAGTTCCAAGCAGGCCTACGCCAAGGTAACCCCAGCTTAGCTTCATGGGAATGAATACAAGCTTTGCGTTGCCGCTCAAAGGCCAGATGTTGCTGCCCATGTATTTCTTAAAGGTGTCGTCGTACAGAATCAAGGGGCACGAATAGCCCAGGCTCAGGTTAATGTCCATAGGCTTGGTGTAGCGCACGACCACTTCATTGTCGCCGTTGTCGGGAGTGTAAAGGCCACTTGCATCGGTTGCCCTAAAGTGGTAGACGCCAGGATCCAGGCTGTCTATGTTGAACTGAATTTCCATCTTGCGGTTGCTAGAATCCTGCGAAAGAATCTTGGGCTTGTAGGTTCGGCCCATGCTCTTTTTGGGGACCAGGGCATATTCAGTATATTCCAGGTCGTCTTTTCCTTCCTTGGGGGGAAAGAGGTTTCTTCCCTTGACTGCGAATTTTCCGTCGTTAACTTCCTCTAGGTAAATTGTGGAGGAATTGTTCAGCGTAGTTTTTATGGAAGAAATTTCCGGCTGGTGGGCGGCGTAAATTGTAATGTTGGTCCAGTCGCTTTCTGCTGCGGGACTTCCCACTAGGTCGTATGTTATGACCCTGTAGCGGTATTTTCCAGGCGGCAAAAGGGGAAATACGTGGATTGAGTTTTCACTGCGCTTGCTTTCCATGCGCCTAAGTTCCCTGTGGTCACTCTGGGTCTCGATTATGACTTCGTACTTGAGGACGGCTGCCGGGTTCTTTTCTTCCCACGAGAGAATCTGCCAGCTTTCCTCTGGCGTCATTTTGTTTCCTTTGAATGCGGGGACTTCATCATCTTCATCAAATCCATCTGGATTGGCATTTTGTGAAGCGGAAGAATCCTGCTGATCCGCGGCGGAAGAAGGGGTCTGCGCAAATGCGGAAAAGCCGGTTAAGGCCAAGAGGAAAATCAAAATCGAAGCAAAAAGGCAAATTCTACTTTCCATACGGATTCAATGACTTCCTTGGCGTTACCTTTGTTGGGGCAGGAATGTCCGTAACAAACTGGGAGCCTATTTCCGGGCTTTCCTGCATAACGGCATCAACATTGCCGTCCTTATCCGTATCAACTCTTTTTAGACCCTGAACAGTCCACCTGTAGGTTCCTTTTGCAAGTGCCTTTTTGGTTTCCGCCGGAAGCTGTACAAAGTCTATCACATATTCGGTATTGTCGCCAATATACTTTTCAAAGACGATGTTGCCTTCCTCATCGTAAATCTTTAGGCCGTAGTCATTAGCGCCGGAAACCCCATGCCAGCCAAGCCTTATGGTCCTTTCGTTGTTCACGTTGCTAAGGTAGTTCTGGTCAAACCTTGGGGGAGTCTGAGAGAGCCGTGTCGGGCTGTCCAGTGGCGGGACCGGGAGAACCGTAAAGTAGCTCTTGTAGCGGCTGTCCGTACTTGAAATGTCAATGCCGTCCTGGGTGCGGGCGTAGACTATAACCTCGTAAGTGCCGCTCCTTAGGGCTTCGTTCGTGCTTGTAAGGCGAACCCTGTTTGGTGCAACCTTTACACCCCTCGCCATCTGCTCGTCCGTGGGGAATTTCATCACCACCTTGGGCTTCTGCAAGTCCGTGCGGATAACTACAAGCTGTGCGGTCGCAGGTGTTTCCTCGCTGGTCCAAGAGGCATAGGGCGGGTTGTATATTGCTTCAAGTCCGTCTATCTTGACGCCACGGGTTGGGAGGGTTACGTTCACAGGATGCAGTTTTGCCAACAGGAAGGAACTCTTCATAAGGCGGCCGTTCATCCTTGTCTTTACGCCTGGCATTGCATTCGAAATAGCCTGGATTTCAATCCTGTAGTTATGCTTGTCCACAAAGCCCGGGGCAGAATACATGTTTACGTTTGCGCTTGTTCCGTAGATAACATCCTTATAGACCGGGACATTGCCTTCCTCGGGGAAAATCTCTACGCGGTAGTAGTCCGCACCATCAACAGGCTGCCACTTGAAGTTGAAAGGCTTTCCGTCGCGCACCACAGCCTTGCCGTTTGCCATGGGAGTAATCATTTGCGTAGCAGGGATGCTGTCCACTACGGAGAATCCCTTTGGCGGGGTTTCAAGTGTTGAGGAAGAGCTCTTTGAAACTATGCGCCAATAGTACTTTCCTATAGAAAGGTCCCTTACCCTGGTGCTTGAGCCCTTCACTTCCGCAGAGTATACAAGCGTATTGAATGATTTGTCCCTGGCAATCTGTATTTCCGTAGTAAAAGTCTGGGGAAGGTTCTTCCTCCAAGAGAATGTAACGTCAGGCAAGAGGTTCTGGGCAATCATATAACCTTCAGTCGGTTCTATCGTATGCTGGTCAAGGCTTCCGTCCTGGGCATAGAAGGACCGTGGCTTTGCCCTCTGAGAAACAGTCCCCTCCCTGTCCGTTGCCTCAACGGTCCAGTACCACTTTCCTTCAGAAAGCTTTTCGTCGGGAGGAAGGACAAAGAAATTCTTATTCGTTTCAATCCGCTTTGCATCCGCTCCAATGTTGGGGTCACGCGAAAGTATAATCGTGTAGCTAACAGCCTCTGGATCTGCCTTCCATGAAAAATTCACACCCTTTTCCCCTGTCGAGTTGACAGTGCTGTTTTCTGCAGGAACACCAAGGACCGGAACCTCCATCCTTGACCTCTGCTCAACCGTAAAGAAGCCTGTCTTGCTGGTCTTTCCGTAGCCCATGCGGTTTATGGAATAATAGGGTGTAACGCGCCACCACCAGTTGCCCTTTACCAGAGTGGAAATTATTGCGGATGTGCCATCCACAGAAGTTTCTATGTAGGAGTGGGTAAATGAACTGTCGTCAGAAATTTCAAGTTTGTAGGAAGCTGCCATTGCGCTTTCCGACCATATTAGGCGGACTGCCGGACTCTGGGTCCTGTATGAATATGCATACTTGTCAACCGGAACCAGAAGCTTTGGAGGAAGTGACTGAATAACCTGCAGGCGGCTCCATGTAATCACCTGACCTGTAGATGCTGTGGAAAGCTTCCAATAATAAGCACCGCTTTTAAGGGGAACCTCCACTGATCCCGATGAACCAGAAGCAAGGGTGTCCTTTGCCGAAGTGAACACCTCGCGGGTAAAGTTGCGGTCTTCCGCCAGGGTAAGCCTAAGACCTCCCTGCACCCCCTGCCCCGAAACCTTCCAGCTAAAGGGAATCTTGGCATCGCCTTCCTCAAAATAGAAGAATTTGGAAGACGGAGCCGGACTAGTAACGACAATCTGCGTCTTTCCCCCGCCCTCCTCCAGGGAAACGCCTTCTCCTTCCGCCACGGAAACATTCTCCCCGCCGGATGAAACGCTTGCATTCCCCGAAAGCACCTGAAGCTGGTTTCCGCCAGTTGCAACGCTTGAGCCCCGCTCTACGGAAACAACCATGCCGTTTACGCTAAAGGACATTCCGTGCTCGGCAGCGGAGGTGTCAACGGTTGCGCTTCCTTCCCCAATGCTGGCAGTGGCAATGCCGTCCTCGGTAACAAAAACCTGGGCCATGCTGTTTTCCGCAAGGTCAATTGAGTTTCCGTCGTTAAAATGAATCGTGGCTTCGGAAAGGCTTTCCGTATGTATGGTGTCACCGTTGTAGAGGGGGGAGTTTTGCCTTAGCCTGTCCCAGATTACGCGGTCTGCAAATTTACGCTCGGCTGTCTTGTATTTAAAAGTTATCGTAGCAATAGGAGTCTCATTCACCTTTGTGAGGGAACGGAAGAAGCTTTTGCAGAACATAAAAGCATTCAGCGTTGCCCCAAAAAGGCAAAAAAGTACTGCCAGAATGAACAGTATGAGAAAAATTGATGCATCTCTGTCCTTGCCCTTATTTTCGGACTTGGACTTTGTTTTCTTCTGCATTCAAATCAACCTTTGCAAAATCAGGGGTCGGAATTCCAAGCATGTCACGCACTTCATCCAGACTTTTTGGACCTTCCGGGCCAACAGCCTTAAGGCAGTCAGGGTCAGCCACAAAATCCGGGTTTCCCCTGCGGAAGAAGGCCTCCACGTCAAAGGCTGGCATGTTCACCACACCGTAAAAATGCTGTATTCCTTTTCCCTTAACTTCAAAATCAACCGGTATGCGCTCAACCACAATCTCGTAGGGGGCATAGTCCTCCCGGATTGTAAAATTGTTGGACGGATTCCTTATGAATTCATCCTTGAGCATATTGTAGGTGGCTTCCGTAAAGAGGATGTCAGTACCGCACACCTTGTTGGAGCTTTCCGTACGGGATGCAAAGTTTACGGAGTCGCCGATAGCCGTATATTCCATCTTCTCCGCACCGCCCATGATTCCGCAGGTGGCACGACCGGTATTAAGGCCGCAGCCTATGCGGATATAGGGCTTGAACGAAGCATGGGCATCATTTTCGTGCTGGGCAGTGTATTCCATGGCATCCTTGTTGTACTTCATCAGGGCGTAGCGCATGGCAATAATTCCTGTTACTGCGTTAAGGGCATCCTGCTTAACGTGGGCAAGGTGGCTTTTCTCCGCTTCAAGCCGGGCTGGGCTTCCTTCGGGCAGGTGCTCAAAATCAAGGGTATCCTCACGCATAAGCCCCCAGACGCCCATGATTGCGTCACCTTCAAACTTGTCTATGTTACCACCGCTAAGTGAAACGCACTCAACCATGCGGCCCATGTAGTCATTCAAAAAGTTTATGATTTCCTTTGGAGAGTTGTCCCCGAACCTCTTGTTGAAGCCGTCGGAAATAGAGGTAAAGCCTCGGATGTCGCTAAAGAATACCGTTATGTCCTTTAGGTGCGGCTCAAAGTCTATCTCCTTTCGGGCAATGGCCTTTGCAACGTTCTTGTTGGTAAAGCGGGCAAATGTGTTCAAAAAGTCAAGTTCGTCCTTGGTACTCTGGTTCAATACGCCAATCTCGTCCCAGCGGTTGGAGCTTAGCTTCTTGAGCTGCTTGTCCCCTATGTCAAAGTTGCCCCTCTGAATCTGGTCTGCCGTAAGGGTCAGCCTCCTTAAATGGCGGGAAATGGCATAGCGGCCAAAGAAAAGGATTGCGATTATCGAAAGGAAAAATACCACAAGCGTAAGGTAGATGTTGTTCCGCCTGGTAGTCTCTACCCCTTCAAGGATATAGGCAAGGGGAACCGTAGTAAGAACGGAAATGTCCCCCACGGAAATCTTGCAGTAGGCACCGTAAAAGTCCTTGTGGGAAACCTCAAGGGAACCTAAATGCTTTATGAGAAAATCATGCTTAGAAATGAAGGAAAATACTTTTTCCGCAAAAGCGCTGAGCGAGAAAAGTTTTTTTTCGCCTGCAATTTCCGCAACAAGCGATGTAGAGACAAATTCACCCAAAGGCGGCGCATCAGGGTCTTCAAAGGGAATCTGCCTGGTGTCATTGCCGTTCTTGTTCTGGGCCCTCATTATGCGCACAAGGGGATAATTCCTCATGCTTTCCCCCCGCAAAATCCTTTCGGACAGAGGGTGGACAAGCAGTTCATCGGAATCGTTTATCAAAAAGCTCGTGTTGGTAGAATTGGAGCTTATAATTTCCAGTATGGAATCCAGGGAGAATGTGATTGCGCAGGTCTGGTCAAAGCCGTTTTCCTTGTATGGGAAAAAGACAGTCATCATTGGAAGGGCAAAAAAAGGAGACGGATTGGTTGCAACGGTTTCCCCCGCACAGGAGCGGCGTACCACGGCAGACTCGGACTTTAAAAACACATCAAGAACTGAGGGATCCGCCTCGTGGGTAATAAAAAACTGCTGGTTCACAATGTTCTGGTTGCGCTCAGCATCACGCCCGTAGCCAAGAATGTTTATGGCAGCAATGTCTGGATTGCGCTCAAAAAAGAAAATTTCAGCCTGGGATGCAAGTGCCTGGGAGGAATTTCCTGCAACATTGCACAAATCCAACAGCTGGAAGGCACTCGAACGCACCATGGCAAGCTTGTCTTCCACAGTCTTTGCAATGCGCACGTTTGTGGAAAGGTTTGCGTCCTCTGCAGTACGGCGGACATCCTTGCCAATAAAATAGCTGTTAAGGTATGTTACAAGGCCAAGAGAAACCAAAACTATAAAACCAATGATAAGGGCAAGCTTTGCACCTATGGGAAAGCGAACCTTATGCCCGTAACCGGACTTTTTATCCTTTCTTAAAATGCCCATTTTTGACCGATTCCTCAAGAGAAACACTCCTCCGCCTTTCTTATCGGCAAAAGTCAACTTAATATTTACACTTCCCCTTATTAATATAAAAATAATCTGAATTCTTTGGAGCGTATTGATTGGTTTTACTGCCTGCAACTTTTCCCCTAAATCGCAGAAAAGAAGCGCCATGGACGGCGCGTCGTTTGGCAGCAAAAAGGTCTGGCAAGTTTTCGCAGAAAACTTGCGGGAAAAAGTTGCATGGATGCAACTTTTTCCCGCTTTCCAGGGTTCCGCTTTCGCTCCATTCCTACGCTGCGCTTCGGAACGGCTGCGCCGCCCTTCCAATCGGGGCTAGGCTTAATTTTTTAGCTTGTTCATTTTTCCTTCGTTCACAAGCACATCACCCTTTTTAGAACAATAATATTCTGTAGTTACAAGCTTTCTCTTGTGGTCAAAAATAATCCTTGTAAAGGGTTCAAAATTAGTCTTCCACACCCCAGTTTTAAGGATGCAAAAATCCCCGTAATCGGTTATGTCAAGAATTATCTCTTTTTCGGAAACAAAAGTATTCACCCTCTTCTTTGCAAAGCCAGAATCATCCATATTTATAGAATAAAGCTCCCTTTCATTTTCAAGAATAAATATGGACTTAGAATTCCTGTTGAACAATATCTTCCCCTTTCCAGAAAGAAGGCATCTTCCAGTCTTTTTTGCCAAAATGCAATATTCATTTGACCAGCGGAAGCGGGGAACAATTAAATGCTCCTTAAAAAGAAAGCACTCATCCACAACCTCATCCTTGAAACCAGTTTTTTTGTAATACTCTGTATCAGGAATCTCCAGCTCAATTTTTTCTATAACATCCGGCGAACCAAAGCTTCTTTTTGTAAGCCAATATGAATCCGTGTCTTTGGTCAAATTTCTTTCAACCATGTAAATAAAATCTTTTACAGAAACAAGGCATTCTTTATAAGGATTGTACCGGCCAATTTTATAGATTTCTTCAAATTCATGGGACTGCCTGTTAAGCCTGTAAAACATGCAATGATAATTGTCAAACTCTGAATCATACATAACAACAGAATCCTTGTCCGAAAAATAACGGTAGTATGGACGCTGCTTTTCTTTATACTTAAAAAACTCCTTCAGGCAAAACTTTTTGTCTTCTATATTATAAGTGTAAATTCCGTCTTCGCCGTAAACAAGATACGGATAATCTTTTGCAAGAAGCTGTGCCAAACAAACAAATGCCAAAAGAATTATTAATGACACTTTTTTCATTTTATCTCTCTCCCAAAAACTGCCCTACTCAGTGTCCTGATAATAAATATATATTTTTTTCAATCTGCCATTTTCAAAAATAAACCTTACAGATTCTCCAAATAAACCACTATTCCATTCATCAGTTTCCTGCCCAAAAATATCTTTAAGCTCATCTAGTGTCATTCCCATTTTTACGCCAAAAGTGTTGGGAATATCCTTTGTAAAAGTTGAAGAATGCCAATAAAAATTATCATTGTGTTCATGCACTTCAATCAAACAATCTTCCACCGCATAAATACTCGTGCTTACAAAAAATGAGCCAGGTGAATCATCAGAAAAACATTCATACGACGAATACGATACAGGACTTTTACCGTCAAACAATTTTTTCAAGCAATCAAAACTTTCATAAGAACATGGATAACCGTAAAGATAAAAATCATACAGCTCGTAATAAAATGTTTGTATAGAATCCCTGTATTTTGAATCTGTATACTTCCCAGAAGAAACTTGAGCAAATGCAAAAATTGAACTCATCAATAAAGCTAATATTACAAAATATTTTTTATTATTACAAATCATTTCAAATAATCCTCGGGAATGGAATCAAGCTCCCCATAAAGTGCGAGCGTTTACATAACAAATGGCTGTACCGCACGAGGCTCGACCGCATGTCGGCTTTGAACCTCTTGTTATGTGTTATATTTAGATTTCTTCAATAATTGAACTTCCTTCTTCACCATTATCCCATTTCCATTTTTCATAAAAACGTAGTTTACCATTTTCTAATTTAGGCTCAGAATTACATTTTCCTGATTTCAATTGACCTGCTTCATTAATATGCTGATAGCTGAAATGCAAATTATGCTTCTCATCCATATTACCTATCAAGAATCCTTTTACAATACTTCCGCCAGAGTATTCAGCCCATATAGCATTATCTTTCTGATGATAAGCAAAAACTGTTTTATCAGAAACTTCACCAGACTCAGAGTTTTCTACGGCTGTAAAAAATCTGTCTTCTAACGTAAATTCATCTTCATCATCAGCAAAAAAATTCTTTCCCTTTTCGTAAGCTTTTAAAAGATTCAAATCCCAATTTTTGGTACGTTCTTCTTTTTCTCTTGAAGTACCAGAAAACAAAACAAATTCACTTTTCTTAATTCGCCCAAAAAGCCTATCGCCAAACATAACTCTTTTCATACTTGAAAGAAGACCAAACTGTTCAAGCCGTTCAATAGGATTTCCCGCAGAACAAAGAATCATTCCTTTATCAAGCATTTTCATTTTCTTATTACCGTAAGCAAAACCGTAAGACCATACCCTGTCAAACCAGCCAACAAGTTTTGCCGGTGCCTCCGTCCAGAATACAGGATAAATAAATGCAATCGCATCACAGGCATTTATCTTTTCATGTTCTGCTATAACATCCTCTTCAACAGGAAGCTTATCGTTGTAATAAGAATCTCTAAGATATTGTGATTCAGAAATATCAGAATTGAAATTAATTTTATATAAATCAGAGAGGATATATTCATTTCCAGAATCAACAATTCCCTTTATAAAAGAATCGCGGATGTGTCTTGTAAATGAATCTTCTGACGGATGACAATAAACTATAAAAATTTTCATACTTTTTTATCCTTGCCCCACTGTGTGGGCGTTCACATAACACAACTGTTTAAACCTCAGCGGACTTAACAGGATGTTCTTTTTGAATTGGTTATACCCGGACAAATTCGATACCTTGAGTCTCAATCTATTTTTGTACGGCAGATTCTAAAACCTAAATAGCTGTATCCTTTTGATGGGTATAAATAACTTCGTTTTGTCAAAACATATTGCGTTTCGCTAAACAAATTAAAAGAACATCCCCTGCTTGATTTATAAACTCCTTTTAAGGGGCCGGTTGGATATTTATTCAATGATTCCATTTCATGATATTCAGAATACCAATCCCAACACCATTCTTCGACATTACCTGTCATATCAAATATTCCTAATTCATTAGGTTTCTTATTAGCAACATTTTCTGTAAGTAAATCAGATATATCTTGTATCCAATATGCAACTTCATCGATATTATTACTTCCACTAAATTTATAGCCATGTGTAAATTTTCCACCACTAGCAGCATACTCCCATTCAGCTTCTGTCGGCAATCGATATCCGTTATTCAAAAAATTACAAATAACTTCTCCGTCATAAATTTCATAACAAGGAGCTAAATTCTCTTTTATACTCAGTTTATTACAAAAATCAATAGCTGAATACCAAGATACGAAATATACAGGTTTATTATCTCCTAAATCATAATTTGGAACAGGATTCTCTCCCATTATAGATTCAAATAAACGCTGAGTAACTTCCACATCAGCAATATAAAAATTATCTAATAGAACCTGATGAGGTGGATTATCCAGTTGTTCTGAGCTCCCCATTGTAAAACTTCCGCCTTCTACATAAACCATATTAAAATTACGAATTACTTCGCAACTATTACTAATATCTGTTTTTTTTGTATTTTGTTTATTACAACCTATAAAAATAAAAAAGACGAGAATAAAAATATAAAACTTAGACTTCATTTTATTACCTTTCTGCGCCCCAGTGCGGGCGTTCACATAACAATTATTCACCATATCCACCGTAAACGCTTACAGATGTCTCAAAATATCAGCGTAAGCCAAAGAAACAAGCGCCAACAGAATTATTAATGATACTTTTTTCATTTTAGGTCACTTGCTCCGATCAGAAGCTCACCGAAGCGTTTGACACCCTTCAGCCCCTCTTTACTGATGACGACTTTTCGGATTTTTCCGCTTTCCGTCATCACCTTGAAGCGCGCAGACACAGGCAGGGCACAGGTATCGCCCGCTCCATACCAAAACGCCGAAATAATCCAGCCGTCTTTCTCTGTGGCATAACTGCTGTACTCGTAATCATCGTCTTCAAACGGGCCACTTATGATGTCAGGCATATTCTTGAACTCGTAGCCGTATTTTGTGATTTTTTCCTTTGCGTAAAATACGGTAACAATGTTGTGATGGACAACGGCAAGATGTATTTTCAAGTCGGGGGAATCGTAAATCTCAATGTCGTGCTCTGCAAATTTGCCGCCGAATTCTTTTTTTATTCTGTCTTCCACGGTCATATAGTACATCGTCCATTCGGATTTTATGAGCGAACAGTCGTGCGGAATATTTTTAGGGTAGTTTTCCAAATTCCACAAATAGCCGCGGTAAGCACTTTCTGCCCGCTCTTTTGCCACCTCTAGCTCGCGGAAAACAATCCAGTCAATGTAGGTGTCTGCGTAAACTCCCGCAAACATACTCAGGGCTATGTCGCCGTATTTTTCGCCAGCGTACACCGAAAGCACCGTGAGCGTCACCTTTTTCGTGCAGTTGTCCAGCATAAAAGTCTGAACGCGAACCTCATCTTTGAGCGTGAAAAAATAGTCCTTGCCGTTTTCATCGGTGATTTTGATGTCCTTGATGCGTGCATTTTTCTTGTAATAATCGGGGTGATACGGATCAACATAACCGTTCAAAAGCGAAACCGCGTTTGCTTCGTCGTCGAACTCTGCCGTAACGCTCTCTCCCACCTTTTGCGTAACCCAAGGCCTGTGCTCCTCGTTCCAGATGAAAAAATGCTCGTATTCCTCAACGATACGTCTGACATCGTAATTCTCGTTGATTACGCCGGGCTTGCACGTAACAGAATTAAGATTTTCCGCATCGTAAGCAATTTTATTTCCGTTCAGCGTCTCGGTAAAGTAGGACGACTGCGTATAGTGTGCTTTAGAGCCGTATGGGACTTTTTCCCCTGCAGCCGGATGAAAGTTCAGAGTGCTGTTGTGCCAGCAAAAAAGATGATGGAACTGGTCAAAAATCACAAGGTTGTCTTTGATATAATACCAGCCGTTTTTGGCAAGCCGGAACTCTTTGCGCGGAATTTTCTCCCCCTCGAACACAATCCAGTCAGGACTTACGCTTACCTCTACGCCCACGTCCGAAAAGTCGTACCAGCCTTGAAGTTTAGGAATCTGATATCGAGCCTCCGCAAGCGGGTCGTCGTCATCAACAAGTGCAAATATCTTCAATGTGCAAAGCAAGAGCAATGCGATAACAATTGTTTTCTTCATTTTTTCTCCTTTTGCGTTTCAGCTTTCCCCATCAAGTGGACCAGCGGATTTTGGCAATCTCTTCCACACGGTCAATTTTTTCTTCTATTATATTGTATGCTTGGCGGTTGGCGGATTTTAAGCCCCTTACCTTGCCCAGCCACTTTTCGAAAGCCAGGCGGTTCTTTTTGCTTGCAAGCTTTTTGAGGGTGGCAGGAATCAGTTTTGCAAAGGAGCATGAAAGTTCATTTTTTTCCGACACCCTCTGCAAAAGTTCACCGAGCTCCTCTTCCTTTGTTGCACAGGCGCATGGAAAAAGAAGTGAATAAAGGGCCTTTGCCTCTGATGCAGAAAGAGACTCCGTAAGTGAATTTTCCTTGAGCACAAAAAAATCATCTGTCTGCACCTGAATTCTATTTCCGCAAACTTCAAATTCCAAAAAGGTCTTTCCGTCTTTGGAAGAAAAAGAAGAGCTGCTTGCCTTTTTTAGCCTTTCCCTGCAAAAGTGCTGCCTGAACAAAAGCAAGAGTTCCTTCTTTGCAAAGATTGCCTCTATTTCTTCTGCCGACTTTTTGTTGGACTTTCTTGAAGTGTCTATGCAGAGGATGAATTCAATGTCGCTGTTCTGCCTCTTGTTGCTTTGCTTGCCGCCCCGGTAAGTGGTGTATTCATTTGTAACAACGGAAACGTAGCCCTTCTTCATGCAAATTTCGCACATGGCATTAAATGGAATGATTCCGTCCGTTGAATAGCTTACAAGAATGTACTTTGCGTCCAAGTTCTGCACAAGGTCTGCAAAATATTGGGTGGCGTCTGCCTTGCTGCAATAAGGGGATCTTGTCTGAACCCAGTCGTGCCTTATGCCGGCCTTTTCCCTTAGCCTGCCGCTTTCGTTAAGTTCCAGGGAAGGGGCTATAAAGTCCCACTTGGCAATTGTGTTAAGCATAAAATAGTTGCTTCCGTACTGGTGCTGGTTGTAGGGCGGGTCAAGATAGGCAATGTCTATGCCGCGCAAGTCCTTGGCAAGTTCGTTGGCATTTTCCTTAAAAACGTGGCAGGGAAAATCAGAGTCTATCAGCTGGGGAAAGTGCAGTTCAATGGGGGCAAGAATCCTCTTTAGCGCATCCTTTCCGTGCCCACCAAATTCCTTGTGGAAGGCCTTGAATACCCCGGAAGTGTTGGTGTGGGTTGCTGCCTCGTAAAGCAAAAGGGCAAGAAGCAGGGAGCGTGCCTGTAAGACGCTTTTGTCCTCTGAATGGGAAGGATAGTTTTCTTCTATATAATTGCGGATTTTGTCTATGTTAAGGGCGTTCTGCCTGGTGTAAAAAAGGCGCTCGGTTCTAAATTCTGCCTTTTCTATGCTGAATTCTTTTGGGGCATAATACTTTGCAATGAACTGCTTTTTCTTTGCTGGTGCGGGAAGGGAATTTATCTTTTCCAGGAGCGAGCAAAACTTTTCTTCTGAGCCAAAAATCTTTTTTATGTCGGACTTGCCAACCGTAAGAAATGCAGTGTTGATTATCTTTGCATAATATTCCCAGTCGTTGCTAAAAACCTCAAATCCCAAAGACTTTGCAAAGCGGGATACTACCCCGCTGCCCGAAAAGGCATCAAAAAACTTAAGCCCTGGCTTTAAGCTGGCCCCGCATTCCTGCATGGCCTTGTAGATAAGAGTAAGCAGCTTGCGCTTGTTACCAATATACGCAATTATCTGCTCCGTCAAATACGCTGTCCCAAATTCCATTCAATCAGTATACCAAAACGCACCAAATTTAACAATTGACACTTTGTTACCAGCACAGAAATCAATTTTCTGTTCCGCCCCCAGGCAAATCCGTCTGAAAAAAAAACAACTGTTGAAAATTGGGGTTCTTAGGGGGAACCCCTAAGCCGTGCCCGAAGAAAGGGGGAGGTTTGGAGGGGGAAAACCAGCGGGCTTCGGACTCTGAGCGGGTTTTCCCCCTCCAAGTCCGGGGTCCAAGGGCCCACCCTTGAAAGCTACTTGAAAACAAAAGTGGACAAAATGGAAATTTAAGTGTACAATTAACTATCACTTTTATTCACAGGAGTTTTTGATGAAAAGATCGGTTTTTAGTTCCATTGTCCTTGCAGCAAGTATACTTTTGCTTTTAGTTTCATGCAAAAAGAAGGAAGAAAAAAAGAAGGACAATACGCCGGAAGGTTTCGTAAGAATTTCCGCGGGAACTTTTAAGATGGGAAGCAAGGCAGGAGACAAATTTGAAAAACCGGCTCATCAGGTAAAACTCACCCACGACATCTACATGAGCGACCACGAACTTACCCAGGCTGAATACAAGGCCTACTGCATATTCGGAAGTTCCCAGCCGTCAGAAAAGCTTGGGATTGGAGACAACTACCCGGCCTACTACGTAAGTTCCTACGATGCGGTGGTCTACTGCAACCTAAGGAGCATTGCGGAAGGTCTTGAGCCAGCATTTTCCATGGACGGAGTAACGGACCCCCGCGAATGGAAGGGCATAGTTGAAGGTGCCGACGCAAACGCAGGACGTTTCTGCGGTCCAAAGAACGGAAGCAAGGAATGGGACGCTATCATAATGAACACTTCGGTAAACGGCTACAGGCTTCCAACCGAGGCTGAATGGGAATACGCGGCATGTGCAGGTGCAGACGGTTCAGAAAAGAGCCTCTGGGCAGGTACGGACGACAGTTCTATCCTTGGCCAATACGCTTGGTACAGGGAAAACAGCGGCAAAAAGATTCATGAGGTAAAGGGCAAGCAGCCAAACGCATGGGGACTCTACGACATGGCGGGCAACGTCTGGGAATGGTGCTGGGACTGGAGCAACACAAACGAGCCCTACACGGAAGAAGAGCAGACTGACCCTACAGGAGCTGCAGAGCCGGACAAGAAGAACGGGCGCATAGAAAAAAGCGGTTCCTACCTTTCCGCAGACATCTACTGCCGCACATTCAACCGCTACAGCAACTACCGCAACTACCGCTACAGCGATGACGGAATACGCGTCTGCAGAACTGCAACCAACGCAAGGTAAAAGCCGCCATGAAAAAATGGTATGACGAAGAATACGAGTTTACCGTTGAAGTAACAGGATTTTTGCACGGAAAGCGCACCGAGCACTACTGCCGCAACGGGGAGGAAGTTGGGGACAAATACACATGCACTTACGGTTGCCCTGTTAACAAAGACGGATTTGGCATCTGCTCCAAAACCATGATGATGCTTTACCCGCTTATGGAAGCCGTAAGAAGCGGCGGAGACCTGGAAAATCTTGGCGGAGACGGAAAGTATTCAAAGACCATTGTTTGCCCGGATGGCTGCGTAATGTTCAAGCTTACCGCAAAGCCTTTGGGAAACGAAAATTTCCACAAGGGAAAGTTCTGGGACTACCCGGACCAAACGTCTGCAGAAAGCTAAACAAAATGAATTATTCCGCAAAAAAAAAATACCACTGCCACCTTTTAGGGAAACGCTGACTTATGGCATCGTGCCAAGTCCAGTAATGACATCATTCTGGCTTAATCAGTGATTCCTTAGATTCAGATTTTGCAATAAGTAGAATCATCGCTATCAAGACAAGGGGAAAGATGCTTCCCACCAAAAGGCCTTTCTTAAGGTTGTTGCCAAAAATCTGAGAAATGTTCCCCACAAGAACAGGGCCTGCCGCACCACCCAAGTCGCCAGACATTGCAAGCATTGCAAAAAGCGCAGTTCCGCCTTTGGGAATTCTTGGAGAACAAATGCTTATTGTTCCAGGCCACATTATTGCTACCGAAAAACCGCAGAGGACGCAGCCCAAAAGACCAAGCACAGGAAGCTTAGAAAGTGAAGCCAGCAAATAACTTACAACGCTCAAAATTCCAGAAAAAATCATAAAGCGCATAAGGTTTATTCTGTGGCCAAACTTTCCAAAGATTGCACGGATTGTTCCCATAGAAACGGCAAAGAGGCAAGGGCCTGCAAGATCGCCTATGTTTTTGGAAAGACCAAGAGCCGACTCCGCAAACGCAGAAGCCCATTGTGCCATAGAAAGCTCCGAAGCCCCCGCGCAAACCATAAGGATTATTGCCACCCAAAAAAGCGGCAGCTTGAACAGAGCCACAAGCCCCATCCCTTTTTCGCCGTTGTTGGGCCGTTCAATTGGACAGACTAAAAAATTGTAGATGTTAAAAAGCGGTATTAAAGCCCAAATGCAGGAAAGGATTTTCCACTTGTCCATGCCAAAGAACCTAAAGAAAATCGTAGAAACAATAATTACCACAACGGAGCCCCAGCAGTAAAACGAATGCAAAAGGCTCATGACAGCTTCCTTGTGTTCAAAGGGGCATGCCTCCACAATGGGGCTGCCAAGCACTTCAACAAGACCGCTTCCAATGGCATACACAACAACGCTCACGATTATTCCAACAAAGGGTTCAGCAAAAAATTCCGGCAAGAATGCAAGCAGAATAAGACCAATGGCAGAACACAGGCATGATGTTACAATGCATTTTCTGTAGCCAATTTTATCCACCACTTTAGCGCAGATTATGTCCACAACAAGCTGGGTTATAAAAAACACCGCAGGAATAAGGGCTATTTTTCCAAGCGTTACGTCATAAGTTTTGTTGAACATCAAAAACAAAAGCGGCGTAAAATTGGCTGTAACAGCCTGTGTTATAAATCCAAGATAGCAGGCAAGCAGCGTTCTATTATATTTATTCTGGCTTTGGCTCATGGCAATCTCCTTGATAAATCTAAAATATCACAATTCAATCATCAAAAAATACAAAAAATCACTTTTTTTATTGTAAAAAAACACAAAATTTACGAAAAAGCATCGCCATTATTTATTTGCCAAATTGTACATATATAATGTATAATTAAGAAAATGGATTGCCATAGACACGGAGGACTTTGACAGCAAAATGTCTTACTCAATCATAAGTGTGCTTGCATTTATACTCAATCTCATAATAAACCACGAGGCTCTTAGGCATTTCAAAATCTATTCCAAAGATAAGGAATCCGAACAGCTTACGGCCATCCGCTACAGCCATTTTCTTACGGCGGCAAACTGCTACTTCATTACGGATATAATATGGGGGCTTTTGTTCGAC
>JAILHV010000258.1 GCA_024695625.1 Treponema sp. | reverse complement strand
TGTGCAGCGAATGGCTCAGGAATTTAAAAATCTGGAGGCACGTGCAATTGTTGGTGTTCAAAAACAGGATGATGTAAACAACAAGATTGAAATGATTGAATCTGAATCAAAGGCGTTGCAGGACGCAAATACTGTAATTTCAGATATTGCAGAGCAGACAAATCTTCTTGCAATGAACGCCGCAATTGAAGCAGCCCATGCCGGCGAAGCGGGAAAAGGATTTAGCGTTGTTGCAGACGAAATCCGAAAGCTTAGCGAAACTTCCAGCGAACAGTCAAAGACAATCGGAAACCAGCTCATAAACATACAGGAATCAATAGAAGAAGTCGTAGCCGCATCCCTTGAATCAAGCGATGCATTCAACTCCGTATCGTCAAAAATCAAGGAGACGGATCAGCTGGTGCGTCAAATCAAGGCTGCAATGGAAGAACAAAAGATTGGCTCCAAGCAGATAATCGAATCCCTTCACGACATGAACGACACGACAAGTGAAGTAAAAAGCTCATCTGCCGAAATGCGGGACGGCAACCAGATGATTCTTCAGGCTGTACACCAATTGCAGGAATCATCTGTAAACATGAACCGCAGCATGGACAACATGGCAAGTGGCGCACGCAAAATAAACGAAACTGGAAGCGAACTCGTAACCATCTCGTCTAAGCTAAAAAATGCAATCGACGGAATAGGCGACCAGATAAACCAGTTCCAGGTGTAAGCAAGGGAATTGCAAGCATCCCGATTTTCTTACGACATGTAGTCCTTTAGGCTTTTTACCTCGCAGCCTTTTTTCTCATAGTAAGAAAGCATTTTATCCAGCTTCTTAAGATTGTAACTTGTAATGCAATCAGAAATAACATGAACAGCATAAGCAGATTTTTTCATGTTAACGCAAGTGGCTTTTACGCAGGCTGTGGCATCTCCCCCAGCTACATAAAATTCTTTTATGTCTTTATCTTTAACGAATGCGGCAAAGTCTTTGCTTGTAAGGGCATTACCCTTTTCTTTTACAAAAATATTATCCGAAATGATTTTCATTTCTGGAACAAGCTCTGCACCTTTTGTTCCGGCTATAAAGGCTCGTATGAAGGGAATCTTGTTGTGGTGCTTAATATACACAACCTGCATTCCTTCTGCCTTAGCCCAATCTATTGCTGTGTTAACATTGGCAATTATATCCTTGTAGTGCTTTGTTATGTCGTTTTGCAAGTCTATGACTACAAGGGCTTTTTTGCTTTCCATACATTCTCCTTAAGTTTTTTTTAGAATACTCTAAATATAAAAAAGATGAAAGCCTTTTATCAAAGAAGGATTTTTAAAGAAGCAAACCCAAAGCCTTTATATGCTTAGAGTTTGCTCTTTTTATTTTTACAAGTTCTTGTCTTTTTCTATTTTGTCTTCGTCGCTTTCTGAATACTTGTATTTTTTCAGATTAGCCCGGGAGATAAGGCAAAAACTTGTACCAGCAAGGCCAAGAATGAACATCATCAAAGCCGCACCGGATCCTTTTCCGCTTCCAAAAAGCAGCGAAAGAATTCTATTGGAAGCATTTGCGCTCATAAAGGGTTCGCAAACTTTATCCACCATGAATCCGCCAAGAGCAAGACCTATTGGAATTGTAAAGAACTGCAAGGTGTTTCTGCAAGCGTAGACCCGCCCCTGCAATTCCACGGGAATCACATTGCGCATGATAACGTTTTGGTTTGCCCCCATTACAGGAACAAAAATCCAGCCCAAAATTTGAGCGGCACACCAGACAATGGGACTTCGCGAAAAGGCAAGCAGGAAATTTTCTGTTCCAAGAGAAAATAGCATGGCCAGAAAAATAACCCTTACCCTGTCTTTTGGCTTAGGCATAACAGTCGCAATAAGGCTTCCCACTGCCATTGCAATTCCTGAGCATGAAGTTACAAGCCCCAGCACCGCATTACCAGCACGTGGAATAACTTCCGCAGGCAAGGTTGCATTAAAAGCTGATGCAATCAGATTCACCCCGGACATAAAAAGAATTATGTGAAGGGGAATTGGATTTTCTTTTAAGAAACGCAAGCCCTCTTTTGCAAGCTTAAGCACATTTTCTTCCGAGTTTGACTTTGAAGAAAATTTTTCAAGCCTTACAAAAAATGCCAGTGCCGTGAATGCAATTGCAAACGAA
>JAILHV010000254.1 GCA_024695625.1 Treponema sp. | reverse complement strand
ATTTGTCTACAGCGTAAATGCAGACGGAGAAACTGTTTCCAGAAAGGAAATCCAGACTGGCGAAACTGTAGACAACATGACCCAGGTAAAAAGCGGAATCAGCGCAGGAGAAAAAATCGTCATAGAAGGCCAGCGCGTACTGAGTGACGGTTCCAAGATAAATGACATTACGGATGGAATAAAAAAGCCGGAAGCAGCAGACCAGGCTAAGCAGGAAGAAAAGGACGGTAAAAAGTGATAAGCGAAAAAACCTTACAGCATCCCGTCCTTGTGCTCATAACATTCATCCTTCTTGGCGTGGTGGGATTGTTCACAATAAGAAAGACAGCCATAAGCCTTATGCCGGACGTAGACATGCCCTACCTCATGGTAAGCGCAAGCTACACTAACGCAGGCCCGGAAACAGTAGAAAAAGCTGTAACAACTTTAATAGAAAATTCCCTTTCAAGTCTTAGCGGCCTTAAGAACATAACATCAACTTCAAGGGAAGAACGCTGCACAGTATCCCTGGAATTCAACTACGGAACAGACCTTGACATTGCAACCAACGACGTGCGCGACAAGCTTGACCGCGTAAGAAGGGCACTTCCAGACAACGTAACCCCCACCATCTTTAAGATGGACAGCAACAGCATGCCAATCATGAGAATTGCAATCAGGGGCAACCGTTCCGCAGACGACCTAAAGCAGATTGCAGAAGACGACGTTGTAGACGTGCTTGAACAGGCAGACGGCGTTGGAGAAGCATCGGTCATGGGTGGCCGCTCAAAAATTGTCCGCGTGGAACTTGAACAGAACAGGCTAAAGGCCTACAACCTTACCCTTAGCCAAGTTTCATCAGCACTTTCAAAAGAAAACCTGGAGCTTGGTGGCGGCACAATAACGGAAGGCAAAACCGACTATTCAATCCGCACCACAGGGGAATATTCAAGCATAGAAGAAATAAACGACACTGTAATCAAGCACCTTACAGGCTACGACGTAAAGCTTAGCGACATTGGAAAAGCCTACATGGGCTACGATGACCAAAAAAGCATAGTCTACATAAACGGACAGGAAGGCGTATACATTTCCATAACAAAGCAGTCCGGCGAAAACAGCGTAACGGTTGCAAACAACGTCTACCAAAAGATGGAGCAGTTAAAGACCATCCTACCCGGAGACGTAAACCTGGAAATAATCCGCGACGACACCGTTTCCATCCGCGACACAATAAACACACTCTTGGATTCAGCGTGGCAGGGACTTCTGCTTGCAGTCATAATACTTTACATCTTCCTTTGCTCCTTCAAGACAACAATCATAATCGCAATATCAATTCCTCTTTCAATAATGATTACGCTTTTGGCAATGAACTTTGCAGGCATCACGCTCAACATGATGACCCTCACAGGACTTATCCTTGGCGTTGGAATGATAGTAGACGCATCCGTCGTTATGATAGACAACATCTATTCATACCGCTCCAGGGGAACAAAGGCCAAGGTTGCCGCAGTCCTTGGAAGTTCAGAAATGATTATGTCCGTAACAAGCGGAAACCTTACGACCATCTGCGTATTCATTCCATTCCTCTTCTACCTTAAGGATTTGGGCTGGATGGGACAGATGTTCAAGGGAATTATTTTTACGGTTGTAATAGCCCTCGTAAGCTCCCTCTTTGTAGCGGTATTCCTTGTTCCAGTACTTGCAGGCCACTTTTTGCCTCTTACCAACAGAAACGAAAAGCCAATCAAAAGTGAATTCTTTAAGAACCTGTACGCATTCTTTGGACGCTGCCAAGACAGGATTCAGAATGTCTACGGAAAAGCTTTAAAGGCTGCCCTTGACCACAGGTTCCTTGCAATCGCAATATGTGCAACAGCACTGGCCGCATCGCTCATCCTCATTCCAACAATGAGAATCAGCATGATGACAGGCGGCCACGATGACAGCGTAACGGTTCAGATGAGCCTCCCAATAGGAACAACCCTTTCGGAAACGGAAGCAGTAGTAAGCCAGTTCCAGGAAATCATCGAAAAAGAAATAAAGGGTTACAAGACCCTCATCACAAGCATAGGTTCTGGAGGAAGAAACGGCTCTTCATATTCAGGCTCCATACAAATCTCCCTTCCGCCAAGCAACGAACAGATAGACAACGACGAAGTAATACAAAAAAAACTAAGGGCCCACTTCGCAGACTTTGCAGACGTAACATTCAGCTTTGGCAGGGGCTTCAGAAGACAGATGACCGGTGCAGACCTGGACATAGTTCTCCGCAGCGCAAGCCTTGACGATGCACTCGCAGTGGCAAACAAAGTGTCCGCAGTAATGGAAGAAATAGCAGACATTGGCGAGCCAACAATAGACACAACGGAAGGTTTGCCCCAAGTAGAAATATCAATCGACCGCCAGAGGGCCTACAACTTTGGCGTGGATGTCCGCACCGTTGCAAACGAAATAAATTATTCCATAGAAGGTGTAAACGCAACAACCTTCCGCAAAGACGGCGACGAATACAGCGTATACGTAATGCTCCGTCCGGAAGACAGGCAAAAGGTAATAGACCTTGAGCAGATTTACGTACAGGGTGCAAAGGGCATGGTAAGCGTTGCAAACTTCGCAAGCGTAGACAAGGGATTCGGACCTGTAACAATCGCCCACGAAAACCGCACAAGAATCGTCCACGTAACCGCAGACATACTTACAGAAAAAAATGCAAACGTAGTGGAAGACCAGATAAAAGAAGCAATCGCAAATTCATTCATCATCCCGGAAAACGTAAACCTAAGCTACGAAGGTTCATGGAAAGACACCCAGGAACAGGTGAACGTCTACAAGTACATAATCCTAATGGCAATGCTTTTGGTATTCGGAGTAATGGCCGCAACATACGAAAGCTTCAAGGCACCGCTAATCAACATGTTCACAATTCCCTTCCTTGCAATTGGCGTTATCATAATCTACAAAATCACAGGCCAGGCAATTTCCATGATGAGCGCAATCGGCCTTATCATGCTGGTAGGCATCGTAGTAAACAACGGAATCATCCTCGTTGACTACACCAACCTTCTTTTGAACCGCGGAATGAAAATAAAGGAAGCCTGTTACAAAGCGGGAACAAGCCGCCTTCGCCCGGTTCTTATGACAACGCTCACAACAATACTCGGCATGATTCCAATGTGTTTTGCAACAAGCGGTAGTACGGGAATGGTTCAGCCAATCGGTGTCGCAGTCGTAGGAGGCCTCACCTCTTCCACCTTCATCACGCTCTTCTTTATCCCGGTATTGTATTCGCTCATCATGAAAGAAAAAAAGCCGGCAGACAGCACAATCAAAATAAATTACGGGGGAGAAATTTAATGTACCGAGTGGAAATTATTTCAAACAAATCCGTACAGGAAGACATAACGGACGCACTGGAACTTAATGTGCCAAGCATTTTGTACACAATCATCCCCCTCGCATACGGACGCGGCGGCAACGACTACAAACTGGGAACCCCCACATGGCCAGAAACAAATTTTGTCCTCGTAAGCTATGTGCAGGATTCCGAAATCCAAAAAGTCCGTCAAGTAATTGCAGCCGTAAAAGAAAAATTCAAAAACGAAGGAATAAAAATTTTCACGATTAAATCGGAAGAATAATTTTTTTTTATATTCTGGAGCAAAGGCCATTTTCAACTGTGTCCGGCACTCCGTGTCCGGCCAGAC
>JAILHV010000235.1 GCA_024695625.1 Treponema sp. | reverse complement strand
AACAGAAGGGTCTCCTATGGTAACAAAGGCGCAATCCTTTCCCTCTCTTAAAAAAGCAAGGCACTTTTCCTTAGCATCTTCATAAACAAGTGAATCATTTTTGCGCATGGAAAATTCAAGGGGGAGAAGAATCTTTTTGCCTAGGTCAACAGCACCTTTTACAGTTTCTAGCGCCCGGCTTTTTTGCTGCCCAGATTTGCTTTGGGTCACAGGGTAAAAAATCACAGGGCATTTCTGCAAAGTTCTTACGGCCCCAAGCGTCATAAGCTTAGAAGAGCCAGGGCCTGTTCCAACCACATAAAGGATTCCGCTCTTTCCCATATCTATTTTTCCTCAAAAGCTTCTTTTGATTCAGGCGAAACATGAAGAACAAAACCATTCTTTGCATCCCCGTCAATCATCACTTCAAGTATATGGGTATCTTCCGTATCAAGTCCACCGCAACGAAACTCGTCGTGCTTTAAGTTTTCAAATTCTGAAGTGTCGTCCCCTACCCTAAAAATTGCAAAGCTGTCCCTGTTGAATTCATCTTTCCTGTAGCGGTGTTCATAAGAATGAAGAAGATAAAATGCATCTTTTTTAAAGAGCCCGCTTTTAAGCGATATTGTTTTTGGAACCCATTGCCCGTCAAAAGTCTTTAAAGCACCGGGGTTCATCATCTTTAGGTCCTGCACAATTTTTACGTCCGACAAATCAAACCTGGCTGTCTCTTCCCAAGATTCAGACCAATCTGAATTGCACCTGCTTATTTCTAGTTCAAGATAGGAAGCGTATTCTATTTTCCTTCCATCTCCAGAACCAATGATAAGCATTACCATATCTTGCGGAGAACAATACGTCCTAACTCCTGTACTAAGCCAGCCATAAACTTTTCTTCCATCCGCAGTATAACTTGTAATTTGCGTAAAATATTTATCAGCACCAAGAAGAGGCCTTTTTACATTCAAACTTAGCGAAAAGTCATCATTGAATTTTGGCTTTGCATAAAGGCTTTCCTTGTGAACCAAAACCTTTTTTTCCTTGCGCGTAGATTTTGCTGCATTTTCGTAAAAGGAAAAATAAGTTGCTTCAACAGTTGAATATCCTCCAAAAGAAACATTCGTATTCATTGCACTTGCAAGAAGAATATAAAAATCCTTCCGCAGTATAGGCCTTGAGGCATTTTCTTCACTCTTGCTCAAAATAAGCTTGCGGTCAAAGGCCCTGGCATAAGTTTGCCCCTGCTCCGTAAAGCCTATTTCTTCCGGCTCGTCAATGCAGCTATAGGTGTTGCCAATAAAGCGGGTAACATATTTTAAGGCATCGTATTCAGTAAGCGGGGCATTAAGCGAAAGAGAAAAAAGTTCTTTTCTAGTAAGAAGAGGTCTTTTAACAGCATAAAAAAGCGAAACCAAAAAAGATTTTTCTTCTTCGCTAAATTTTTTATCCAAGGGAGCTAGCTCCTTAATCAAGTACCATTCCTTTGCACTTTGCCACGCCGAACCTGCACCATGAGCCCTTAAGAGAGTTCTTAACGCTTCTTCTACAGAAAGTCCACCTTCCCTTTTTAAATCCTCTTCCGAAACTATATTGAACTTTGCCAAATCCCAAACTCGTCCGCAGTCATCAAAAAAAGCTTCCTTCTTCTGGGCAAAGATGGAACTTAGAAAAATAAACAAGCCCAGCATCAAAAGTAAAGGCCGGGCACTCTTTCTTACAGAAACACTTTCATCATTTTTCATAAAACAAAGTTTACCACAATTATTTATTCCACTCAACACAGACACGCCAAAGAAAAACCGCTACCAAGGAAAGATTTTTTATGCTATACTCAAAGCAAGGAGTTAAATGTGGCTATGAATGAAAACAGAATCAAGCGAAACGACCTGCTTTCGCAAAAAGTTATCAAAGGCTTGGAATCTCGCGGCATGGCGGGATATTACGTTCAGACAAAAGAAGAGGCGCTTTCACTTGCACTCTCAATGATTCCAGAAGGAGCAACAGTCTCAAAGGGCGGCTCAATGAGCGTAAAAGAAATAGGCCTTTCCGAAGCACTTGCCAAGGGAAACTACAAGTTTACAGACAGGGACAACAGGGGCCCTGATGCAGAAGACCCAAGAACTGCAGCCCTTAAAGCTTACGATGCAGACGTATATCTTTGCAGTACAAACGCAATTACAGAAGACGGCGTACTTGTAAACATAGACGGCAACGCAAACAGAGTATCTGCACTGGCATTCGGTCCAAAGAAAGTAATCCTTATTGTAGGAATGAACAAAATTTCCCCGGACGTAGACAGTGCACTAAAAAGGGCAAGAAACGAAGCGGCACCAATAAACACCCAGCGCTTTGGCCTCAGCACACCCTGCTGCAAAACAGGCTCCTGCATGAACTGCAAAACCCCGGACACAATCTGCTGCCAGTTCCTGATTACCCGCTATTCAAGGCACCCCGGCCGCATACACGTAATCCTCGTAAACGAAGCCCTCGGTTTCTAAAAGCAATTAGAGTCTACTGAAAAACTATTTAATTAAAACTGATACAACTAGTTGAACGGCATTCAAAAAAAGTGCAAGCAGAAATGCCGAAAACGGCAAAAAAACTTGCACTTGTCTCCAAAGCAAACTGCTTATGCACGGATAAAAATTACTGTAAAAAAACGAACTGGGTTCTTAGGGCGTTAGCCCTAAGCCGTGCCGGGAAAGGGAGGGGTTTAAGGGGAGGGAAAACCCTCGCTTCGGAGTAGGGGGTTGTCCCTCCCCTTAGTTTTGGGGTCCAAGGGCACTCCCTTGAAAAAAGTTTTTTTAGTAAACATCTATTACAAAAGCTTTTCGTATTCACAAACAGGAACCGGCTTACTGTAATAATAGCCCTGAATCGTCTCGCAGCCAAGGGATCGCAGCCTTTCAACCTGGCTCTTACTCTCCGCCCCTTCTGCAAGACAATGAAAACGCAGGTCCTTTGCCATCATGATTATGTGCCGCACAAGAGTAACGTCTTTTGAATCCTCCGGCTTAGCTTCAAGCCTGTCAACAAAACTCTTGTCTATCTTTAAAGTGTCAATCGGCATGTCGGCAAGCAGAGAAAGAGAAGAATATCCTGTTCCAAAGTCATCAATAGAAATGCTAAAACCCGCCTTCTTTAGCTTGTTCAAAAGGGCAAGCATATAATCCTTGTCTTCGTAGGTAGCACTCTCCGTAAGCTCAAAGTCCACAAGAGAATGTTCCACCCCGTATGAATCCACCACCCTGCATAGGTATTCAAGAAGATTGGGATTTTCCAGCTGCTTTCTGGAAAGATTCACAGACACAGGCTTTACATTGCGGCCTTCCTTCTTCCAACGGCAAAGGCATTCGCAAACCTTATGCAGAACAACGTCGTCCACCTTTCCAATAAGGCCAATGCGCTCAAAAAAAGGAATAAAACGGCTGGGCGGCAAAAACTGAACCCCCTTAAAGTTCCAGCGCACAAGAGCCTCCGCCCCCTTAAGATTTTCACTGGCAACATCATACTTGGGCTGCATGTAAACAAGAAATTCATCGTTTGCAATTGCGGTATCAAGGTATGCGCGTATTTGATCCGCCCAAAAAAGATCGTCATACATCTTTTCTGTATAAAAAAGAATTTCGTTCTTATTGATTTTATTGCCAAGAGACTTTGCCAGCTTAGCCGCATCCGCAACGCGCTCATCCATAAGCATGGTAGCCCTCATGGGAACAACCCCGCAGCGGAAAAAAATCTGGTACTTGGAATCTTGGTCCAAGGGAGAAAGGCTTTCAAAAAGCTCCGTAAATTTGCGCCTTATCTCATCATCCTCCATGTCCTTAAAAATAACTACAAAATTGTCGTTGTCACACCTGGCACTCTCATAAATCCAGTCCTGTTTCTTAAGCGTCTCTGAAATCCTAATAAGATAATGGTTCGCAATAATGTGGCTAAAAAGCTCGTTTATCATGCGGAAACTTTTCACATCAAAAATGGCAAAGCAAAAGTCGTTAATCTCTGGCGAAACATGCTCAAACAAAAAGTGCCTTATGTATCTCCAATTCCTGGCACCGGTATAATTGTCAAAAAATGCAATGTCGTAAAGCTGCTCCTTCGTAACATCCGAAAGCCCCTCTGGCTTTACCATCTCCACCTTACCGGTATCAAGGCATTCAAAATAGATGCGGATTTTATCGTTACTGTAAAAAAGCTGCCTAACCGAAGGATTCTTTGCAATCTCCGCATTCGTCCACTTTCTGTAGTTGATATCCGTATGCAAAACGGTATCTATAACCTCATCAATAACCTTGTCGTTCAAAACTTCAACTTCAAGAACATCCACCGCCATCACGTAAATTCCGGGAAGGCAAACAGAATCAAGTCCCTCTGGATAGCTTATCCTATCGTCGTCAGGGCGAAATTCCATCCCCAAAACGCTACCCTTGTATTCATCTGTGTTAAGCACAAAAAGACCCGGATAATCATAAGTGCCAAAAGCTCCTATATAGGGAATAAGTTCCTTGGGATATTTGCAATTAAAAAAATCCTCTTTCCTATTTTGGTCTGCGGGAACAAAATATAAAATTCGCCTGGGCTTGTAAAAATGATTAAATCGAAACTGCACTTTTTTAAACTCCTAAAAACACGAAGACCCGGCACCATCTCGAAGAAATCACAAACACCCGGCACAATTACATTTTACACCAGCAGAATAAGAATCGTCAACTTTTCTTTTTGAATTTTATAGAAGCTAATTTTTTGGACGGAAGCCTTGTTTGCTCTACCATTTTACTCCATATCTAACTCGACCGAACGTCAATCTGCGTCACCCGCTTTCCAGGGCTCCGCTAGCGCTCCGGCCCGCCTCCGGCGGTCTGGCTACGCCACCCTTCCAATCGGGCGTAGGTCGCATACACGGAAATGGAAGTGCTTTCGTGTTAACATTTTCGCTTGCCTTGTACACATATATTCTTTGCTCTTGTACAAAGAAGAAATTTATCTTAGAATAAGGATATTAAAAATAGTAACGCAAAAATTGCTGCATTGGGGGAGAAAATGCACTTACAAACTTTTGCCGCAAACACTACAGAAACAGATCCTCAAAAGTTAATAGACACTTTTTTTAGCGAGTACCCCCAGAATTTCACACCAGAGGATGAAGAAAAAATCCGCAGCGCATG
>JAILHV010000192.1 GCA_024695625.1 Treponema sp. | reverse complement strand
CGAGATGGTGGAATTATTGCCGCCAGATGGAATGAGCACCTTTTTTTTGTTCATTGGAAGTACGTTAACTATGGAAAAAGCTTATTTGATTCTTGCAGACGGAACAGTTTTTACGGGAAGCTCAATCGGGGCAACAGGCTCCACCATTGGCGAAACCGTCTTTACAACAGGAATGACCGGCTACCTTGAAACCCTCACCGACCCAAGCTACTACGGTCAAATCGTAACCCAGACATTCCCACTCATCGGGAACTACGGCGTAATACCGGAAGACTACGAAAGCCCACGCTCATGTGTAAAAGGCTACATTGTCCGGGAACTTTGCGATCTGCCATCCAATTTCCGCTGCCAATCCACACTCGACACTTTTCTAAAAGCCCAGGGAATAATCGGAATCTCTGGAATAGACACCCGAGCCCTTACAAAAAAACTTCGTGAAAGCGGTGTTATGAACGGCATGATTGTTAGCGGAAAAGCTGCTTCAGATTTTGCCCTCCACGCGCAGACCCCAATTGATTCTTCTATATTACAAAAAATCCGGGAATACAAAATAGAGCATGCGGTAGAAAGTGTCCAGCTTAATTCAGATAGAGAAAGCCCACTCAGTGGGGGAAGTCTCCCCCTCGGCCGCACTTCGTTGCGTCCTACCCCCTCTGCGGGGGAGCCCCCCCGCAACGCCCCCCATATTTTACTTTGGGACTTTGGCGCAAAGGCAAACATAAAACGTGAACTAGAAAAACGTGGCGCAGATGTAACTGTCCTTCCATATAATACAAGCGCAGAAAAAATTCTTTCATTAAATCCAGACGGAATCATGCTAAGCAACGGCCCTGGAGATCCTGCAGAAAACATAACGATTATAGAAGAAATAAGAAAAATTTGTGAAGCCAACAAAAAAAGCCACCCCATTCCAATCTTTGGAATCTGCCTTGGCCACCAGATGCTTGCCCTTGCCCGCGGCTGCAAAACATGCAAGCTAAAATACGGACACCGCGGAGGAAACCATCCTGTAAAAGACACGGCAACAAACCGCGTCTACATCACAAGCCAGAACCACGGCTATGCGGTAGAAAATTCATCGCTGCCCCAATATGCAAAGATGAGCTTTTTTAACGTAAATGACGGAACCGTAGAAGGCATTACATACACGGACATTCCTGCATTCAGCGTACAGTTCCACCCGGAAGCTTGCGGTGGCCCCCACGACACAAACTTTTTGTTTGACAAATTTTTGGAGATGATAAGATGCCGTTAAATAAGAACATTCATAAAGTCATGATTATAGGTTCAGGGCCAATCGTAATAGGACAGGCTGCAGAATTTGACTATGCCGGTAACCAAGCCTGCAAGGCACTAAAGCAGCTTGGACTTGAAGTTTGCCTTGTAAATTCAAACCCGGCAACCCTTATGACGGACCGCTCCATGGCAGACGAAATTTACCTTGAACCGCTCACACTGCCAACCCTAAAAAGAATCATAGAAAAAGAAAAGCCAGATTCATTGCTTTCTACACTGGGCGGGCAGACAGGCCTTACGCTAAGCATGGAACTTGCAAAGTCAGGCTTTCTTGCATCGCACAATGTACAGCTTCTTGGCGCAAGACCAGAAACAATAGACAAGGCAGAAGACCGCCAAATGTTCAAAGACACAATGGAAGCCATCGGTGAACCCTGCATTCCGTCTAAGGTTGTTACGACCTACGAAGATGCTGTGGACTTTGTTCACAACCAGATTGGTTTTCCTGCAATCATTCGCCCGGCATTCACTCTTGGAGGAACAGGAGGCGGCATTGTTACAAACGACCGCGAGCTTGACGAAATTGCCCACAACGGCCTCCACCGCTCACCAATACACCAGATTCTTGTAGAAAAATGCATAAGCGGCTGGAAAGAAATTGAGTTTGAAGTAATGAGGGATGCAAACGCAAACGTCATCACTGTCTGTTCAATGGAAAACTTTGACCCGGTTGGCGTTCACACGGGAGACTCCATCGTAATAGCGCCAACTGTAACGCTTGCAGACAAAGAATACCAGATGCTAAGAAGCGCAGCCCTAAACATCATAAGCGCACTAGAAATTGAAGGCGGCTGCAACTGCCAGTTTGCCCTTAACCCCGACAGCTTTGAATATGCAGTTATAGAAGTGAACCCCCGCGTAAGCCGTTCATCCGCACTTGCAAGCAAGGCAACAGGATACCCAATTGCAAAGGTTGCAGCCCTTATTGCGGTTGGCTTTACCCTGGACGAGATTCAAAACTTTGTTACCAAAAAAACAAAGGCATGCTTTGAACCGGTTCTTGATTACGTTGTAGTAAAAATGCCAAAGTTCCCCTTTGACAAATTTGTTTACGCAGCAAGAAAGCTTGGAACCCAGATGAAGGCAACAGGCGAGGTTATGGCAATAGGACAGAATTTTGAAGAGGCAATTCTAAAGGCATGCAGGGGACTTGAAGTTGGCGTAAAGGATTTAAACCTTCCTTCATTTGCAAAAGAGGGGGATGAAAAAATACGCGACAGAGTTCACCAGTGTACAGACCAGAGAATCTTTGCAATTTACCAGGCACTAAAGCGTGGGCTTTTGAGCGTGGAAGAAATTCATGAGATTACCAAAATAGACGAATGGTTCTTGTGGAAGCTTGAAAAGATTTGCAAGATGGAAGCGCAGGGCGTTGCGGGGCGGCAATCGAGCCCCGCAGAGGGGGTAGGACGCAACGAAGTGCGGCCGCAGGGGGAGACTTCCCCCACCTTGATATACAAACCTGTAAGCTTCAAAATGGTAGACACCTGTGCAGGCGAATTCAATGCGGAGACACCGTATTTCTATTCAACGGCAGGCGGCGAAAACGAAGCGGAATTGTTCTTAAAGGAAAACAGATAAGGAGGTTTTTATGTGTGGTTTTGTTGGAGCATTTGATTTAAATAGCGGAAGCCAACCGCTTGCAGAAGGTCTAAAGGAAGAACTGCGTTCACAGATTCTGGAGATGAGCAAGAGGATTCGTCACCGTGGCCCGGATTGGAGCGGAGTGTATACAGGCGAAAATGCAATTCTAAGCCACGAGCGTCTTGCAATCGTTGACCCCCTTAGCGGAAAGCAGCCTCTCGTAAGCGATGACGAAAAAATCATACTTGCGGTAAACGGAGAAATCTACAACCACAAAAAACTCCGCGAAGAATTTTCATCTTCATACAAGTTCAGGACACAAAGCGACTGTGAAGTTATAATACCCCTTTACAAAAAATTCAAAAGCGCAGGAAACTTTTCCGCAATGATTGAAAAGCTTTCTGGAATTTTTGCATTTGCACTTTACGACAGCGAAGATGACACCTACCTTATTGGCCGTGACGAAATTGGAGTAATCCCGCTCTACCAGGGTTGGGACAAAGCAGGACGCTACTATGTTGCAAGCGAGCTAAAGGCTTTGGAAGGTGACTGCCAGACAATCGAAGAATTTCCAAACGGCTGCTACTTGTATTCAAAGGAAGGAAAGCCTGTTCGCTGGTACCACCGCTCATGGGAATCTTACGACGTGGTAAAAAATTCTGCACGTGCTACAGACGACAAGGGAGAAGTTGTAAACCCGAGCGTAATCGAAAAGCTTCGAAACGGTCTTGAATCTGCCGTAAAAGCCCAGCTTATGAGCGACGTTCCATACGGGGTTCTTTTGAGCGGAGGCCTTGACAGTTCCATTATTGCGGCTGTTACGCAAAAGTACAGCAAAAAGCGCGTAGAGTCAGACAGTAAAGAAAGCGCATGGTGGCCGCAGCTGCACTCGTTTGCAGTAGGACTTGAAGGCTCCCCTGACCTTCTTGCCGCAAAGAAAGCAGCAGACTACATTGGCACCGTTCACCACGAAGTTCACTTTACAATACAGGAAGCACTGGATGCTCTGCCGGATGTAATCTACCACATAGAAACTTATGACATTACAACTGTCCGCGCAAGCACGCCCATGTACCTTCTTGCAAGGGTAATAAAATCCATGGGAATCAAGATGGTTCTTTCTGGAGAAGGAAGCGACGAGCTCTTTGGCGGATACCTCTATTTCCACAAGGCACCCAACGCAAAAGAATTCCACGAAGAGCTTGTGCGCAAGATGAGCAAGCTGCACCTCTACGACTGCCTGCGTGCAAACAAGAGCCTCATGACATGGGGTGTTGAAGGCCGCGTTCCCTTCTTGGACAAAGAATTTATAGATATTGCAATGAACCTTAACCCAAGCGACAAGATGAACATAAAGCTTGCTGACGGAAAGCAGCGCATGGAAAAATGGATCTTGCGAAAGGCATTTGAAGACCTTTTGCCACAGGACATCTGCTGGAGGCAAAAAGAACAGTTCAGTGACGGTGTAGGCTACAACTGGATAGACACCCTCAAAAAGATGACGGAAGAAAAAGTAAGCGATGCAGAATTTGCAAGGCGCGAAAACCGCTTCCCGGTGAACCCTCCAAAGACAAAGGAGGAATACTACTACCGCGAAATCTACAGCCGCCTCTTCCCAAGCGATTCTGCAGCCCGCGTAGTTCCTCATGAAGCGGGAGTTGCCTGCTCTACAGCAAAAGCCCTTGAATGGGATGCCGCATGGAAAAACATGGACGAGCCTTCTGGCCGTGCTATTGCCGGGGTTCATGACGACGCTTATAAAAAATAGTAA
>JAILHV010000136.1 GCA_024695625.1 Treponema sp. | reverse complement strand
AATTCTTACGCCTTCATAGGAATGTGGCAAAGTATAGCCTGCATCACTTGCACGCTTTTTAAATTCATCAAGAACCTTTAAGCCGTATTCCTTAAAATCTTCACCTTTGATTTTAAAGCGGAATTCTCCGTCTTCTACGAGAGGCGGAAGTTTTTCTATGAGGGAACTTAATTTTTTTCCCTTAACGGAAGCCTGGGCTAGGGCAATGATAAGCTTTACCGCAAGGAAGGCTCCGTCGTCCAGGAAGTAGTTGTCCTTTAGCGCACCGTGGCCGGAAGTTTCCATTGCAAGCGGGGCAACCGTTCCAGAAGCGTTAAGTTCCTTCTGCTTGTCAATAACATTCTTGTATCCGCGCTTAAAGCAAAGGTGCTTTAGTCCAAGAACGTCTTCAAGGAAGTAGGTAAGCCTGTCGGAAGTAATGGAATCCGTAATGATAGTAGAACCCGGGTATTCAGGTGCAAGAATTGCCGCAATCATTGCTATGATAGAGTCGCGGTTGATTTCCCTGCCGTCGTTCAAGACTGCGCTCATGCGGTCAACGTCTGTGTCAAAGATAAGGCCAAGATCCGCCTTGTTGTTTAGCACGGCATTCTTTATGGCTTCCATGGCCTGCTTGTTTTCCGGATTTGGAATGTGGTTGGGGAACATTCCGTCCGGCTCCAGGAACTGGCTGCCACTTGTGTCTGCTCCAAGCGGCTTAAGAATCTTGTCTACAAAGAATCCGCTGGCACCGTTACCGCTGTCCACAACGATGTGCAAACCTTTAAGCGGCTGTTTTTCGTCTATGTCCTTTAGCGCAGATGCAATTTTATTCTTTAGGTATTCAGCGTAAATGCTTATTAAGTCCACCGACCCAACAGATGCGGCTGCGGAAGCCTTTTCCACATTGGCCTTTTCTGCTTGCGAAAGAATTTCTGTTATGTCGTCGTGCTCAAGGCCGCCGTCCTTGTCAAAGAATTTTATTCCGTTGCGGTTAAATGGAAGGTGGCTTGCCGTAATCATTGCGGCACCGGTAAAAGCTGTTTCCTTAAAAACAATGGACATGAACATGGAAGGTGTGGTTGCCATTCCGCAGTCAACAACGCTTGCACCTGCAAAAACAATTCCTTCCATGAGGGCAGCAGCAAGGTCTGGACCTGTAATGCGGGAGTCGCGTCCAACACCAATCTTTAGGTCTTTTGCCTGGCATCCTGATTTTTTTGCAAGCCAATTGGCAAAAGCATATCCAATCTGCCTTGCAATCTGGGGCGTAAGGTTTACGTTTTCTCCTTCAACACCTTCAGAAGCAATTCCGCGGATGTCGCTGCCGTTCTGAAGTTTCATAAAAGCTGTCATATATTTTCTCCTTATTTTCATTGCAAATTTTGAACAATATTATTTTAAAGCTTTGCATAAGAATTGCCAATAGGTAAAAAGGCTTTTGTTTTGTACTTTTCAAATTGTAGTTCTTATGCCAGAGCCCTAAGCAAGCTAGAGCGAAAATGCCTGTTCGCACAACTGAGAGAACTCCTTTTTGAAACGTTCCCTACTGAATTTTGCCGCATGTTCAGCTATTACTGCCGGATCAAAAGTTCCCGCTGAATTGGCTTCTTCAAACTGCCCTATGGCTTTTGCCAAACTTTCCGCATTCTGTTCGCCAAAGAAAAGTCCCGTCTTGTTTTCTACAACAGTCTCTCTTGCGCCGCCTTTACCATAAGCTATTACCGGGCTACCGCAAGATTGTGCCTGTACCGGAATGATTCCAAAATCTTCTTCTGCGCAGAAAAGCAAAGCCTTGCAGCGTTGCAAATAATCCCTTACTTTTTCATCGCTGATTCTTCCGGTAAATTCAACAAGGGAATTTTTTGCTGCAAGTTTTTTTAATTCCTTTAGCTGGGAACCGCCGCCTATTACGACGAGTTTTTTTCCTGACTTTATGCAGGCTTGGATGGCAATGTCTGCCCTTTTGTAGGGAACGAGCCTTGAAAAGAAAACGTAAAAATCTTCGCGCTTAACATTGGGATTGTATGAATAGAAATCTGTATTTACAGGCGGATAAATTACGGTTGACTCCCTGTTCCAGAATTTTTTTATTCTGCGTGAGATGTATTTTGAATTTGCGCAGATGGAATCGATTCTTTGTGATGAAATAAAATCCCACTGGCGGATTGCAGGCATCCATTTGTTCATAAAATGCCTTGTTAGCCTTCCGCTCCGTTTTTTGTAGTCATAAAATAAATCCCAGGCATAGCGCATTGGAGTGTGAACATAGGCTATGTGGGGAACTGATGGTGGAGTTATTACCCCCTTTGCGCATGATGATGAAGAACAGATTACCAAGTCGTAGTCCGAAAAATCAAATTCTTCAAAAGCCTTGGGCATAAAATTCAGCAGTTTTGTATAGAGGCGCGTTGCAAATGGAATCTTCTGGAGACGCGACGTATAGATTTTGTTTTTTGAAAAGTGGCTGCCCATCTTTTTTTTGTCGTAGACAAGGGTAAAAATATCTGCTTCCGGGTACAATTCAAGAATTGCCGCAACAACATCTTCTGCACCACCGTAATTTACAAGCCAATCGTGTACAATTGCAACTTTCATAGATTATCCTCTGACGTCCTCTAAAATTGAATCAAGAATTTTATTCGCCGTATTTTTATATGAATATATTTTTTTGAATTTTGGAAGCGGGGAGTCATCAGAATAAACCTGGGTCAACTTTTGCGCCAGATCGTCCACGCTTCCGGTCTTGAAAAAGCAAACAGGAAGGTCTGCATAAATTTCCTTAAAAACAGGAATGTCCGAAATTATTGCTTTTGTCCCTGAATAAAGAGCCTGCAATGGGGGAATGCCAAATCCTTCGTAGAGTGAAGGCTGAACAAGAATCTTTGCGGAGGCAAGCAGATGCTTTAGTTCTTCGTCGGGAAGAAAGCCTGTAAAAACAATCTTGTTTTTTTCTGCGGAAGAAATTAATTTTTGAAGCTCAAGGTCTGCCGTTCTAAAATTTTCCTTTGAGCCAACAATAAGAAGCTGAGGTTTTTCTTCTTCGGCAAGGGGCAGATTGTCGCGGAATTTTATGAATGCCGGTATTAGCGTTGCCAAGCCTTTGTGCTTTTTTATGTTGCCCACAAAAAGTATTGTCTTGTTCTTTTCCCTTCCTTCTGCTGAATTTTCTTCCTCGTTATACAGGGGGACTCCGTTGTAGACTACCGTAAGCTTTTTCTTGCAGTTCAGTTTTTTTATTATCCGCTCCTTGCTGAATTCAGATACGGTAAAAACACCCTTGCTAAGGCGAATTGCGCGTTTGTAGATTTGCTTGCGCATAAAAGTTCCTGCTTTTCCCGCAATCTCCGGCATGTCAAGAAAAATTATGTCATGAATCGTGGCGTAGACCGGGATTTTTATTCCTCTGGAAAAAATGCGGCCCGGGATGTTGCAGTATGGGGAAAAATATGCGTCGCAGGAATTTATTTCTCTGAGCAGGGAGGAAGGAAATGCAAGCATTTCTTTTAGGGAAAAATTTTTTATGCTGCATGGTAAGAATGTAAAGTTCTTGCTTGCAGAAGGATGGTTTTGTTCAAGTTCCTCTTTCTTTTTTTCTGGTAAGCCCAAAAACAAAATGGATGTTCCGCTTAGAATAAAAAAGGGTATTATGCTGTCCAAGAAGGTTCCTATTCCGCTCTTACCGCTCATGCGGCAGTCTATTGCCAATTTCATTTTTGAACCTCACTTGTGTTTATGGCTTTGTCCATCCATTCAAAACGCTTTGTTACCCAGTCCGAAAAATAATTCACTTCTGCGGCATAGGTCTTGCGCTTTTTCCAGCCGGGTGCGTGGGGCCACTGGCGGTGTCCTATGTTTTTCCAAAGCTGGTCGTTAATCATCATGGGCCCTTCGATTTCTTCCGCTGCCGTGTGAATCCATTCGCTTGAATTTTTTATGAGTTCTTTTTTTGAATTCCACCTTTCTTTTACAAAGTCTGCAAAAAATGGATCTTCAAAAAGCCTCTTGAACCATTGGCTTTCTTCTTTTACCCAAAAGCCTTCTGGATTTTCGCAACCGTCATAGCTTATGTTTCCGCATGAAATGTCAAAGTCCCAGATTGGCCCCATATAGATTTTTCCCGTGCTTGAGTTATAGTAAAGATAGCAAGAGGCCTGAAAGCGTGCATCGTGGTTTTTTGTAAATTCATTTATCAAATACCAGTCAGCAAAACTTTGAAGGTCAAGATATTTTTGCCAGCCATTTTCTTTGTCTGTAAAGTCCTCAGAAAAAATTGCATCTTCCACCTGCTGAATAAAATTTTGCTGGCTCTCAAATTTTTCCTTGCTGGAATTTTCTGGCTGTCTTATGCTAAAGGCAACATCTTGTTTGCTTTTAAAATTCCAAGCCTTGTTTTTTTGAGAGCGCACTTCAAAAAGAAAAGAACCTTCTTTTGTATTAAGCGGAAGCCGGTTTGGATGAATGTCAATTTTTTCCGTAAGCGCATAAAGTCCTTCGTAGCGTCCGTTTACAAACAGAGCCAGGAATTTTGCATCCGGTGTCCAGAAGCCGCTCTTCCAAACATTTTTGGCCAAGTAATAGGCATAGGCATTGCGAAGGGATGTCTTGTCCGCAGTGTTTGCCATTAAAACCCATTTCTCTGCTTCCGGGAGTCCCAAAAGAGATGCTGCTTTATCCAGCTTTAACAGGTAGGGCTTTTTGTAAAGCTCCCTGGTCTTCCATGTAGTGTTGCCCCTACCGCGGATTTTGCAGTTGCCAGAAGCAGTTTCCCCGCCGTAGCTAATTGAATACGTAGCCTTTAAATATTTTTCCTTTGTCTTTATCTTTTTGCCACCCTCTGTTTCTATGAACAAGATTGGGGTGCCGCTTGCCTCGCATTTTTGCGGTGTGATACGGCTGTTAAGTGACAGCAGAATCATAATTGCCATTACAAGCATAGCAAGGACAATAAAAACTGGAAATGACGGGGAATATCTTTTTATGCTCATTTTTTACCCTTGATTTTTTTTCCTATGCTACGGATAAAGGATGCCTGTGCTTCAAAAAATTTGAATAAAAAGGGTATGTGCGCTTTTAGGTCTGCCATTGTAAACAAAAGTGGAGATTGCATTACGCTGATTATTCTTTTGTCCGAGAGCATGTGCACTTTGTTGAATTGGAATTTTGCTTCCCTTATCATTTGCAGAATGTCTTGCGGAATTTTTCCTTCATCTTTTATGTGCTGCTGAAGATTTTTTTCTGCAAGCTTGTAGTAGGGCGCGTAATTTTTGCCAGTCATTTCTGATGAATAATAATGGATGATTTTTGCATCTTTTAAAAATGCAAGTCCTCCGTGGCAGGGCTGGCAGTTCCATTCACCAGGGAGCAGCTGAGCCTTCATTTGTGTACGGTAATTTGCCTCGTTTAGGGCACTCTGGTCATGCATGTCTTTCTTTTTGTAGGCGGAATATTTCCATGCTTCATTCCAAGCCTTAAAGAATTCTTTTGCATAAGGTGTGTCGCGGGCAAGCACAAGGCCTCCGTTTATATTGCCGTTAAGAGCTGCCGTTCCGTGAAAGCCAAGCTTTTTGTCGCGCTTTACAAAGGTTTGTTTGTGCAAGTGTTCATCAAGATAGACGTGGGCATCAAGTACGCCTGCTATTTCATAAGGGAATTCTTCTATTGAACTAAGGTCAGCGCAGATTATTGTGTCGCAGTCAATGTAGAGAAAGTCTCCCTGCACGTAGTCTGGAATTGCGGTTTTAATAAGCCTGGAGCGTTCAGTGTTTCCAACTGTGTCTTCAAACGGTACGCTTATTATTTTTGCAAGTTCTTTGATTGCGGCTCTTTTCCCGCTGAATGTATTGGCCGTCCCTTGGTCACAGAGAACAAAAACTTCTGCCTCTTTCATGTAAAGCCTGAGCGACGTTAGGGACATGAGGCACTGTTCATAGTAAAAATCACTTTGCGAAGAAACCAAAACGTAAACGTATTTCATTTTTTATAATAACCCTTATACCATTTTGCAAAGTTGGCAAGTCCCTGTTCTAGACTTGTTGAAGGTTTAAAGCCAAAGTCTTTTTCAAGGTCGCTTACGTCCGCATAGGTTTGGTAAACATCACCGCTCTGCATGGGCAAAAGCTCCTTCTTTCCCGGTTCAGAAATTATTCCTTCGTTCATCAGGCAGTTTTCTAGAATCTCCACGAATTTCATCAGGCTGGAAGGCTTACTGTTGCCAATGTTGTATACCTTGTAGGCAGCCCCGTCCTCCGTAAGGCAAGGCGTTTTTTGCATTATGTTTGTAATTCCGGTAACAATGTCGTCCACATAGGTAAAGTCGCGGTACATGTCGCCCATGTTGTAAATCTGAATCGGCTCACCCTTTACAAGCTTGTTGGTAAACTTGAAATATGCCATGTCTGGCCTTCCCATTGGTCCGTAAACGGTAAAAAAGCGCAGGCCCGTGCAAGGAATGCCGTAGAGCTTTGAATATGCATGTGCAAAAAGTTCGTTGGATTTTTTTGTTGCGGCATAGAGCGAAACAGGATTGTCCACCTTGTCTTCCGTTGAATAAGGAACCTTCTTGTTGCTGCCGTAGACACTGGAACTTGAGGCAAAGACCAAGTGTTCTACCTTGTGGTTCCTGCAAGATTCAAGAATATTGTAGAATCCGATTATGTTTGAATGAATGTAGCTGTCAGGGTGGTCAATCGAATAGCGGACTCCAGCCTGGGCTGCAAGGTTAACTACAATGTCCGGCTTGTAGAGGACAAAAATGCGCTCAAGTTCAGCCTTGTCTGCTATGTCTATTTTTTCAAAGATGAAGCCTCTGCCAAAATCCTTTAGCATTTTAAGCCGCTCTTCTTTTAGCGAAATGTCGTAATAGTCGGTTATGCAGTCGAGTCCGATGATTTTTATATTCTTAAATGAGGAAAGCAGCTTCTTGCACAAAAACGAGCCGATGAATCCAGCCGCCCCTGTTACGAGGATTGTTTTGTTTTCTAAATCTATATTAGGCATGTTCTAATTATAGTTAAAAAGCCCCTTTGCCGCAACCGATGATTCTTTTTTTGGCTTTTAAATGACTGTAAAACCGGATGTGTCTGGCCTTGTCTTTGAAGGTTCATCGTCTTCCACGATGCATTTTTTTACTTCGTCAAGGCAGGCATCCAGAATGTTAAGGGCCTGGTTCATAGCCATGCTTATTTCCGGGCTAATGTCTTCTATTTCCTGAAGGCCGTCAAAAATTGCATTGTAGCCTTTGTTCATCTTTCTGTAGTTTTCGCGACTTACTTTCATTATTGAATTCCTCTTGTAAAAGCAATAAAAAAAATTTATCATAAAGTTATAATTAAGGAAAGCCTCTAAAAACTTCAGTTCATGGGGCAACCCTAAAACAAGCGCGGGGTCTTATGCAGATAAAGCTAAATGATTTAAAAAAATCCTATTCCACAAAAGACGGCGTTGTGAATGCGGTTAACGGAATTTCGCTGGAAATTCCAGACAATACGATTTTTGGAATAATTGGAAAAAGCGGTGCCGGAAAATCTACTCTGGTCCGCCTTATAAGCCTCTTGGAAAAGCCTGATTCAGGAAGCATTTTTTATGGTAACAAACAGGTGGACAGCCTTGGCAAAAATGACCTGATTGCCCAGCGCAGAAGAATCGGAATGATTTTCCAAAACTTCAATTTGTTTTCTTCCAGAACTGCGGCAAAGAACATTGCCTATCCACTTGAAATTTGCAATACACCGCGAGACAAAATAGAATCCCGCGTAAAGGAAATGCTTAACCTTGTAGGCCTTGCGGACAGGGCAGATGCTCCGGTAAGCACGCTTTCCGGCGGTCAGAAGCAGCGTATTGCAATTGCCCGCGCACTTGCCACGGAACCGGACATCCTCTTTTGCGACGAAGCCACAAGTGCCCTTGACCCTCAGACAACACAGTCAATCCTTGACCTTATCCGCCAGATTCAGGCAAAGATGAACCTTACGGTGGTTATGATTACCCACCAGATGGAAGTTGTGCGTGACGCATGCAGCCTTGTTGCAGTTGTAGACGACGGACGCGTTGTAGAACAGGGAACTGTATCCGATGTTTTTACATGCCCAAAGTCCCTCGTTACAAAGGATTTTATCTCCCGCATTACCCAGGCTCAGCCGCAGATTTTGCGCTGGTCAGAGGACGGCGGTAAATACATCCTGCATTTTGTCGGAAGCGACACGGACAGGCCAGTTCTTAGCGATTTGTGCAAAAAAATAGATGTAGACCTGAACATACGTGCGGGCGGAATACAAAACCTGCCGGGCAAAAAAATAGGCACTATGATTACAGATATTACAGGTTCGCATGAAAATGTTCAGAAAGCACTTGCATACCTTAAGGAAAGGGGAATTCTTGTAGAAGATGCGGAGGAAGAAAAATGAAGTTAAGCTGGGAAGAAATATTTGGACTTGTAGGTCTTGCCACGGGGCAGACAGCCCTTATGGTTTTGTTCTCCACACTGTTTTCCGTGCTTTTGGGATTCCCACTTGGAATTCTTTTGTGTACAAGTGAGCCGCTCAACGGGATCGCCCCCAAGCCTGCGCTAAACCAAGTGCTTAGCCGCATAGTAAACATTGTGCGCTCTTTCCCCTTCATCATTCTGATTATTCTTTTGTTCCCGCTTTCACGACTTATCGTGCACACTACAATAGGAACAAAAGCAACGATTGTTCCGCTAAGCATTGCCGCCGCTCCTTTTGTTGCCCGCGTAATAGAGTCATCGCTAAAGGAAGTTGACTCAGGCGTAATTCAGGCCGCAAGAAGCATGGGTTCTACAAACAGGCAGATAATCTTTAAAGTGATGATTCCCGAAGCATTGCCTTCCCTTGTAGACGGAATAACACTTACCGTAATAAACCTGATTGGCTACTCAGCAATGGCGGGTGTTGTTGGCGGTGGCGGTTTGGGTCAGCTTGCAAACAGCTATGGCTACCAGCGCTTTGAAACACGCGTTCTTGCTGCTGCCGTAATCGTAATCATTCTTATGGTTGAGCTTATACAGGCATTGGGTTCTTTTATCAGCGGAAGGATAAAGGCAAGGCGGTAACGCTAACTATAATTTAAATGGACAGCAAAAAAAAGCCGTGTTATAATTTTACATAAATCATTTTTTATGGAGAAAAAATGGCTGTAGGTGACGCTAGCATAAGGTACTTGAACCTTGACAGGATTGAAAAAGAAGCTAAGTCTGCAAAAAAGTTCATGAAGTGGGGCTGTGTCCTTGTTTGCTTTTTTGCCATTGGAATACTTGGTTCATTGTTCAAAATCAATGATGAAAAAAAGAAACTTTCAGGAAATGATATTCTTTCTGGTTCCAGCATAGAGCTTACCGACGAAGAAAAGGCCATGCTTGCTCCCTATTTGGAAAAAAAGGAAACGAATCCCCTGTTTATGTCCTGCATACTGCTGATTCCTTCTGCCATACCAATACTTATATCCAGAAAAAAGTCCAGAGAGATAGACTCTGCCAGACGCTACGAAACAATCTTTGGAAGCGACACCGACGGAATTATAACAGCATACGAGCTTTCTACCCAGCTAAAGAGGCCAAGTGCCAAAGTCTTTGCCGAACTTACGGCCTTGTTTGCAAAGGGCTACTTTCAGAACTGTAGCCTTGACAAGGGAGAAAATCCCTGCGTAAAGATAGACAATGCTCTTGGAAACGAAGTGCTGGGCACAGGTTTTGTTGAGGTTACATGCAAGAACTGCGGTGCAAAAAACCGTATAAGAGCAGACAGCCACGGCAAATGCAGCTACTGCGGCAACCCTTTGTATGGAAAAATCCAGGAGGAATAAGATGGCAAAATACTTAAATTTGGATCAGGTTCACAGATATGAATCAATTGCAGGCAAACTCGTAAAGTGGGGCTACATAGGAATTTGCTTTTTTGCATTGGGAGTTCTTTGCTGCTTTTTTCCTCTAGCCGGGGAAAAAGTATCCATGAAGATTCTGCCGGTTTACATAATACTGATGGCTGCATGTGGAATACCGATATACATCGGCAAAAAAAAGAATCGCGAAATATCAACTGCAATGAGCTATGAAAAAATTTTTGGAAACGATGTTGACGGAACCGTAACGGCGGAAGAACTTTCGTCCCAGATGAACAAGCCAAGCTTTGAGATATTCCCGGAGCTGGATATTCTGTTCAAAAAGGGATATTTCCAGAACTGCAACCTTCAGCTTGGAGGAAACCCCTGCGTTAAGATAGACAATGCACTCGACGGTGACAACCTTGGCACTGGCTTTGTGGAAGTCAAATGCCCAAAATGCGGCGGAACAAGCCACATAAGGGTTGGAACCAATGGCACATGCAGCTACTGCGGGGAAACTCTTTTTGGAAAAGCCCAGAAATAATCCTTATGAAAGCATTCCTCCTTGCAGCCGTATTTTTAATTCTACTTTTTACACTTACCCTTTCTGCCTGCGCAACAGTCCCGCCTTCTTCATTGCAGAATGATTTGCAGGATTCTGCGTGGCAGGGCAGGGAAAAGCTAAAGGCATGGGATGTATATTCAGACAGGTGCCGCATTTCGAGAAAGCTTTTTCTTGAAATTGGAAAATCTCTTAACTACTACATAACGGCGGATGATAACGAAAAAATCCTTTACCTGATATTTGAAGACACGCATAGCTTTGCAGATGCCATACACGACATTGCATTCGTAACAAAATCCTATGAGCACGGTTCAAAAAAAATCAAGGCACACGGTGGCTTTGTAAAGGTTTGGCATTCAGGTTCCGAACAAGTGATGAAGGAATTTTTTGAACAGGTTGAAAAATATCCAGACTATGAGATTGTTTTTGTAGGCTGGAGCATGGGGGGTGCCATTGCCCATCTTGCCGCAGAGGAATTCAACTTCCGCACAAGGACAGACGAATCTAATCCTGACACCGGCAGAAAGGTCATTCTTATTACCTACGGTTGCCCCAACCTTTTGTATGGAAATGACATGCGCGACTATTTTGAATGCTGCGTAAAAGCAGCCTATAATTTTGCCAACGTAAAGGATCCCTTTGCAAAGCTGCCACCCGTCTCATGGAATTTTTTTGTAATCCGCCGCATAGAAGTGGCCCAGAACTACAAGGGCAAAAAGCACCCCCACCTTTCTTACGGTCAAAAAGAAATCTACAAGGATATTGTTATAGACGAACCCTATGTACAGGTTTCGGAATAACTTACATATCTTTATTCTTGACAAATAACCATTTAAATTATATATTCACTAGCAATTTTATAGGAATTACCCGAAAGGAGTTTTATATGAAAAAAGTACTTGTTGCTGCATTTGCTGCCATTGCTTCTGTTGCATTGCTTTCTTCCTGCAAGAAGAAGGATTCATCCGTAACGATTAAAATCGGGGCAACACCCGTTCCACATGAAGGCTTACTGAAGCTCGTAAAGGATGACCTTGCTACTTCAGGAATCAAACTGGACATTGTTGAATTCAACGATTATGTAACGCCCAACTCTGCTGTTGAGTCAGGTGACCTGGATGCCAACTTCTTCCAGCACAAGCCCTATCTTGACTCATTCAATTCTGAGCATGGAACCCACCTTGTGGACATTGGCGGAATCCACATTGAACCATTTGCCCTTTATTCAAATAAGTACAAAAGTCTTGCCGATATTCCTGAAGGCGCAACAATTGCAATCCCCAACGACCCGACTAACGAAGGCCGTGCACTGCTTCTTATGCAGGCTGCAAACCTTATCACACTAAGGGCAGATGCTGGTCTTGAAGCAACACCTGTTGCCATTGAGTCAAACCCAAAGAACTTTAAGTTTACGGAAGTGGAAGCCGCTTCCCTTCCCCGCGTTCTTCCCGATGTAGACGCAGCGGCAATAAACGGCAACTATGCACTTGCTGCCGGACTTAATTCAACAAAGGATGGCCTTTTTGTAGAAGGAAAGGATTCTCCATATGTAAACATCGTCGTTACAAAGCAGGGACGCGAAGAAGACGCTGCACTCAAGGCCCTTGTAAAGGCCCTGCAGACTCAGAAAGTACGTGACTGGGTAAAGGAAAACTACCCCAACGGAGACGTTGTTACAGTATTTTAATGAATGCTAAAAGGCATTCTTATTAAAAAAGTTAAAAATACCGATTTAATAATACGCGCGGTTTGATTTGGTTCAGACCGCGCTTTTTTTTGCAGAATATTTTTTTTCAGCCGTTAAACCGCCTAAGGAAGGCTTTTGTCCTCTCTTCTTTGGGATTGTTAATCACTTCTTCCGGCTTTCCCTGCTCAACAATCATGCCACCATCCATAAATATAATATGATCACTCGTATCACGGGCAAAAGCCATTTCGTGAGTTACCACAACCATAGTCATGTTTTCCTTTGCAAGATCCCTGATTACTGTAAGAATTTCACCTGTAAGCTCGGGATCCAGTGCACTAGTGGGTTCATCAAAAAAAAGCACCTCCGGCTTTAGGGCAAGCGCACGGGCAATGCTTACCCTCTGCTGCTGGCCGCCGCTCAGCTGGCATGGATAGGCCCTTGCCTTTGTCTCCAGCCCCATTTTTGCAAGCAAATCCATTGCAATGGATTCAGCTTCTTCCTTACCCTTTCCAAGAACAATCCTCTGGGCCTCCGTAATGTTACGCAAAACAGAGAAATGAGGAAAAAGATTGAAATTCTGAAAAACAAGCCCAACATTCAGAGCTATATCGCGCAGAGCAGCCTTGTCTGCATATATACCGTTTTTTACAAGAGATTTCCCACAGACACTTATGCTGCCACCAGTAACGCGCTCAAGCTGGCAGATTGTTCGAAGGAGAGTAGATTTTCCGCTTCCGCTTGGACCTATTATCCCAAGAACATCCCCTTTATTAACCGTAAAGGAAATATCCTTGAGCACCTGCAAAGAACCGAAGCTTTTGCTCAAGTTCTGGACATTTAGAATTTCATTTGTAGTAATCAAGTTTTTTCTCCACGATGTCAAAGAATTTTGAAACACCCCAGTTCATTATGAAATAGAAGAGCCCTGCTATAAAAAGAGGTACAACACTTACAAGCCGTCCGCTCTGAGTCTGCGCCACATGAAAAAGTTCAACAACACCAAGAACCTGAACAAGAGCCGTATCTTTTACAAGCGTAATAACTTCATTGCCAAGCGGCGGTATTATCTTCTTAACAAGCTGAGGCAAAACAACCCGCATAAAAGTCTGGGCCTTTGTAAAGCCTAGCACTTTAGATGCTTCATACTGGCCTTCTGGAATTGATTGAATTCCACCACGGTAAATTTCTGCAAAATAGCAGGCATAATTTATGACCATTGCAACAATAGCTGCCGCAAATCTTCCAAGCCCTTTGTGAAAAATAACAGCCGGTGCAAAATAGACAAAAATCAACTGAAGCATTAGCGGAGTGCCCCGGATTATCAACATAAAAATATTCGTTGTTGCAGAAATAAATTTTATGCGGGACATTCTCCCCATGCAAATTAAGAGTGCAAGAGGTATGGAAAAAATTAGCGTTAAAAAAAACACTTCTAGACTAACTACTGAACTCTTCAGCATAATAGTCAGAAGTTTTAAAAGTTTTATTCTCTCAAAGTAAGCAATCAGTGTAGCCATGCCTTATTATAGCAAAACGGAGGGGCATCCTCAATCACTTTCGAGTCCGGTGACGGGCATACCCCCAATAAGACCTCTTGCTTATTTTTTTTGTTTTCCTATAACAGAAAGATCCGCCCCAAACCACTTTTCTGAAATTGCGATTACCGTTCCATCTTCCTGCATTTCTTCAAGAACAGACTGGACTTTGTCGCGGAGTGCAGTATCTTCCTTGCGGAATGCTACCCCGTATTCTTCTTTAGCAAGTTTTTCCGGAAGAACTTTAAGAGGTTTTCTGAATGCCGTTATATTGTAACTGGCAACAACCTGATCCATGATTACTGCATCAAGATTGCCCAATGTCAAGTCGTTAAGAGCCGTAATGTTTTCCTTGAGCTCAACTATCTGCTTTAGAGATTCCTTGAATTCCGGCATTGAATCAACAGCATCCTGCGCCGAAGAACCTGCCTGCAAACCGATTGTCTTGCCGGCAAGGTCAAAAAGGTTGTTAATGCTTCCATCTGCACGGACAACGGCTACTTGCGCGTTATTAAGATATGCGCTTGTAAAAGCCATGGCCTCTTTGCGTTCTGGTGTCATAGTAAAACCATTCCAAATGCAGTCAATTTTTTTTGTGGCAAGCTCCTGTTCCTTGGCATTCCAATCTATAGGCTGGCACTCAAGTTCAAGGCCCAACCTTTTTGCAAGTTCTGTTGCAAGATCAATATCATAACCTACGATTTTGTCGTTTTCATCGCGGAAACCTAGCGGCGGAAAAGAATCATCAAGACCTAATATGAGTTTTCCCTTCTGCGCAAGACATGCAAATTCCCCACTAGATGCAATTTTATCCTTCTTTGCGCAAGAAGCTAACATGAAAACATCAGCTGCAAAAACAAGAGCCAAAGCAAATAATTTTGATACAATTCTTTTCATTTATCTACATCCTATATCAATTATTAATGTTTCTTTAGTATAGCAAAAAAAGAATAAATCTTCTACTGTGTCTCTTATTCAGCATCAGCATTATTTCAGGCTGCCGAAAGTTTTTGGTAGGCGGTGACAATCTGGCTTAGGGAATAACCTTCCTCGTACCATGCCTCGCATACCCCCATGCATTCCTTGTATTCAAAAAAACATTGCCTGGCAGTTTCCACATCCGAATAGCTCTTCCAGCATCCGCAGAATTTGCAGTCATGCCCCTTGCGGTTTTCAAATTCAATAACATCTGCAAGAGGATATCCCAGTATAATTCCAACTTCATGGGGAAAGCCCTTGCCGCGCAGCATCCTGTAAAACAATTCCCTTACAAAGTCCCTGGCATCTGCAACCGCATAGCCCTTGCCCTCAAGATATTCTTTCACAAAAACGTCTCGTAAAATATTGGCTACCCACCCTACATTCAATGCAAGTATTGCCCTTGAGGTTTTTGAAATCCTAACTGAAAAAAAACTTATCCCCAGTTTTGACGATTCCTTCCTCCAAGCCTCAAGCCCTACTTTGGAATATAACTTGTTCTGGACAAAAAAAATATTCCCTGGTTTGATATTGCAAATGGTCGGCGCACAATGATGAATCAGCATCTGATTAAAATTCATTTTGTTATCCAAAAGCGCAAGTCAGAGTGGCCTGCAAAAAGCAAATCATATCTGCAAGCCACCCTCGTACCTATAAGAGCTTATTTTACGGCAGAAGTTGCCCATTCCTTGCACTTCTCAAGATCCGCGTCTTCCGGCGTAAGGTGGACCATAAGAGGTTCTGCCGCACTTACGGCCCCGGCACTTGAAAGGCGGTCATTCCAATCGCGGAGCCACTGTCCGTCGCCCCAGTCATAAGAACCAAATATTGCAACCTTTTTTCCGCCAAGAGAAGCTTCAATTCCTGAATAGAATTCTTCCATAGAATCTTCAAGGACTTCATCACCCATTGCAGGACTTCCCAGAAGAATTACATCGCAAGCAATTACCGCGTCTTTGTCAGCACCATCAGCAGTTGAAAAAATGACTTCTGCCCCGGAAGCCTTTACCGCTTCTGATATTGCATTTGCCATTGCCTCTGTGTTTCCAGTTGTACTTGCATAAATTACAGCTGCTTTCATAAATCACCTCTGTTAGAAAAAGTTTTTTTCTCATTAGTTAGCATACACTAACAAAAATGCAATATACAGGGCTTTTAGAAGTTTGTCAATGCTAACCTCAACTGTACACGCAAAGATCCATGCAAAAACTTCTTGTAAGCTATTGCTAACTTTCTGCCAAAATGATATTGTATGGCGGTTAGCTTTAAGCAACTATATTCAAGGAGAAAAGGTAATGACAAAACTTGTACTGGTTAGGCATGGTGAAAGCGAATGGAATAAGCTGAATCTTTTTACGGGTTGGACTGACGTGGAACTTTCTGACAAGGGCCGGGAGGAAGCAAAGGCTGCGGGAAAGCTTTTGAAGGATGAAGGCTACGATTTTGACATTTGCTACACATCTTACCTAAAGCGGGCTATTCACACCCTTAACGGAATTCTCTGCGAAATGGACAGGGAATGGCTTCCGGTAATAAAAACGTGGAAGCTTAACGAGCGGCATTATGGCGACCTGCAGGGAAAGAACAAGGCTGAAGCGGCAGAGAAATTTGGTGAGGCACAGGTAAAAATTTGGCGCAGGTCCTTTGACGTAAAGCCCCCTCTTCTTCCCGATGATGACGAACGTTCTGCAAAAAAGCAGGACATGTACCGCAACGTTGACCCCATTTTCCTTCCCCAGAACGAAAGCCTTGAAACAACAATTGCCCGCGTAATTCCCTATTTCCTAGAAGAAATCAAGCCTCAGATGAAGGCCGGCAAGCGGGTAATAATTGCAGCCCACGGCAACAGCCTCCGCGCACTGGTAAAATATCTAGACAACCTTAGCCCGGAGGAAATCCTTGAGGTAAACATTCCCACAGGCACCCCACTTGTCTACGAGTTTGACAACAGCTTTAACGTAACCAGACACTACTATCTTGGTGACCAGGATGCCTTAAAAGCAAAAATGGAAGCCGTTGCAAACCAGGGAAAAAAGGCTTAAGAAAGGGTGAACGGATATGGACATAGCAGAAATTGATGAAAACGGAAAGGGCCTTCAGTTTTACGGAAAGACAAAGGTTGAGCGACTGGAAAGAATTGAAGGGCAGCCTAACGTCTATCTCTTGCAGACTACCATTGAATGCGAGAGGGCAAGCCAGCTTTCTCCAAAGGCAGGTCAGTTCTATCTAATCCGAAGCGCAAAGTCCGCCGTTCACTACAACAGACCTGTAAGCGTATACCATTCAGAAGAGTGGACAAGCAACGAGGGCAAAAAAAAGATTCTCGTACAGTTTATGATTCTGGAAAAAGGCCGCGGAACCGGTGAGCTTTGCCACATGACCCTCTGGGATGACATTTCCGTAATAGGCCCCCTAGGAAAAGCCTGGCCCTTGGATGAATGCCGTAAAATTGCAGAAGAAAATCCGGGCAAGGCAAAAATCTGCATAATCGGTGGAGGAATAGGAGTCGCACCGGTGGCAAACCTCGCACACAACCTACCGGATGCTTCCTACGATTTTTATGCTGCCTTCAAATCCGGCTCGTACGGCCTTGAAAGGGTCCGTGCAAACAGCCTCCAAATCACCACGGACGACGGCTCCTGCGGGCTAAAGGGAATGCTGCCCTGCGCGCTCACAAAAGAAGCTGTCCAAAAAGCAGGCTACAAACTGATACTTGCCTGCGGCCCCACCCCGGCATTGGTTTACGTAAAAAATCTTGCCGCAGAACTGGGAATAAAATGCTATATCAGCATGGAGCACAGGATGCTCTGCGGACTGGGAGCCTGTCTTGGCTGTACCATAGAAACCACGGATGGACTCAAACGCTGCTGTAAAGATGGCCCTGTTTTTGAAGCAAAAAAAATCATCTTTGAAGCCCCTTCCCCACGCCGCAAAGCATTGTCCCAAGATGAAGAACCAGATTTAAGCGTAGACATTGCCGGAGTGCATTTTAAGAATCCCACAATCGCAAGCGGAGGAACCTTTGCATTCGGCCAGAACTTCCGCGGGGTAAGCGACGTTGCTGCTTGGGGAGGAATTGTCTCCAAGGGCGTTACCCTCGAAGCCCGCGAAGGAAACCATGGCGAGCGCAGCCTAGAAGTTGCGGGCGGAAATATGAATTCCATAGGCCTGCAGAATCCCGGCATCCCCTACTACATAGAACACCTTCTCCCCAAGATGACGGGTCTCGGCCCTGTTGTAATAACGAACCTCGCCGGAAGTGACATAGAATCCTATGTGGCAGGAGCAAAGCTTCTAGACAAGACCGACTGCGACATGATAGAGCTTAACATCAGCTGCCCCAATATCAAGGCAGCCGGACTTGCATGGGGAATGAGCGCAGACACCGCTTACTATTGCGTTTCTGCAGTCAGGGCCGTAACAAAAAAACCCCTGATGGTAAAGCTTTCTCCAAACGCTGCCGACAACCGACCAATAGCAATCGCATGTATAAAAGCCGGTGCAAATGCAATCAGCCTGATAAACATGATTCACGGAGTTGCAATCGACATAGAAAAGGGAAAGCCATTTTTCAACAACGTGCACGCAGGATATTCTGGCCCTGGACTAAAACCGCTTGCACTTCGGATTGTCTATGACGTGGTTCAAGAAATAAACAAGCTGCCACCCGAGCAAAGGGTTCCCGTAGTCGGAATAGGCGGAATATGCACTTGGCAAGATGCCGTTGAGTTCATTATGGCAGGAGCTAGTGCTGTTGAAATCGGACAGGCAAAATTCACAAACCCAAATGTTGCAATAGACATACAAAACGGTCTCCGCTGCTTCATGAAAAGCCACGGCTATCACACCCTTTCAGAAATGTGCGGAATTGCCCAAGTTGCAAGACACAATTCAGCACACACAGACGAAAAGGGACGCTTTGCAGATTTAAAGGCAATGATGAAATAATTTTTTTATGGCGGTTCCCTGCCATACGGCAGGTCGCGCTTTCCGTGGTTCCGCGTCTTACGCGCTCCATTCCTCCACTCCCTTGCGGTCGCTCCGGAACGCCTTCGGCGCCACTCCAATCGCTAACCGGAATTTACCTCCAGCTTTCCCATTCCTTTTGCGCAAGACCAACCGTTGCTGATGTCTTTCCATTACGGCATACGGGCTGTTTTAAAAGGGTAAACTGATTTTCAAAAAGCTTGTTTTCTTTTTCACCGTCTTCAAGGTAAGCAATGCTGGCGTAATCCTTTGACTTTGTATCTGTCATCGTTTCGATTGCATCTGCCCTGCTTCCAGTCTCCCTGGCAACCGCATCTACCACGCTGTCAAATTCACCCCGGCTCATCTCCTTTTCCTTTAGGTCAACAAACTGAAATGGAATGCGACGTTCCTTGAAAAAGCGCTGGGCGGTCTTAACATCAAAGTTTTTGTTTGTACCAAAAATCTGAATCATATTGTCCCCCTAAACTTTCAGAGCCGCTTTCCATTCACCTTCTTTAAAGCCCGTGCAGACTGCATCGTCGCTTACAAGCAGGGGTCTTTTTACCAGCATGCCGTCGCTTGCCAAAAGCTTGAACTGCTCATCCTCGCTCATGGCCGGAAGTTTTGCAGAAAGCTCCATCTCGCGGTAAAGGATGCCGCTGGTGTTAAAAAACTTTTTGAGCGGTAGTCTGGATTTTTTATGCAGAGCTCGCAAGGTCTTTTCGTCCGGGTGCTCGCCCTTGATGTCGATTTTCTTGTAGTCCACACCGTTTGCATCAAGCCAGGCAAGCGCCTTTTTGCATGTGGTACAACGGTCATAACAATAAACTTTGGTCATAATATTTTGCTCCTTTCATTGTAAATTAATTCCAGACAATCAGCGTAAACTCGTTCTTATCCGATTGCAGCCCTTGCCCTTGCGGTGGCTTCCTGGGTCAAATCCTTTATGATTTCACTTGCGATGATTAGGCCTGCTACAGACGGAACGAATGCGTTGCTTCCGGGGATGTCTCGGCGTTCCGTGCATTTGTGTTTTGTTCCAGGCGGGCAGATGCAGTGAGCCCGGCAGCTAATTGCCATGTCTTCAATTGGGCGAAGGGCTTTTTCCGTGGAATAAACAACTTTTACGTCCTTGATTTTGCGTTTCTTACATTCCTGCCTCATTACGCGGGCAAGCGGACAGACTGAAGTCTCTGAAATATCCGCCACCTTGAACTGGGTCGGATCCATTTTATTTCCGGCTCCCATGCTGCAGATGATTTTCGTTCCGGCTTCCTTTGCCTGCATAATCAGGTTGATTTTTGCGGTGACTGTATCAACGGCATCGACGACATAATCATATTTTGTAAAGTCAAATTGGTCGCGGGTCTCAGGAAGATAAAAGCATTTGTGGACGTTCACTTCGGCCTCAGGATTAATGTCCAGGATGCGCTCCTTCATCACGTCAACCTTGTATTTTCCAACAGTCGAGCGGGTGGCAATAATCTGCCTGTTCAGATTTGTAAGGCAGACTTTATCATCATCAACAAGATCAATATGCTGAATCCCCGAGCGGACAAGGGCCTCAACCGTATATCCGCCAACTCCGCCAATTCCAAAAACAGCGACTCGGGCACTGTTCAAAATCCCCATCGCCTCTTTGCCGATAATTAATTCCGTTCTTGAAAACTGATTTAACATTTTATTTCCCCGTGCCTTGTTTGCATTGCAAAGCCCACAGTTTTACAATGCCCAAGCAAAGTCTCACCATGCACGTATTTCCGTAACAAATCAAAAGCAGTATCTGGATTCATTTTGTTTTCCTATTTAAGAGATGGGCAATTATAGCAAAAATGTGGAATATGCTCTAGTAGACGGGAAATTTATATGATAATATTTCATTATCCCCTTTTATCTCCAAATATTTTAATTAAATGATACTTTTTATATCCAGCCGGGATATCATTTAGTTCACTGATTATTTTGTAACCGTGTTTTTTGTAAAACTCAGGGGCTTGCCATGACATGGTATCTACGTGCACAGAATGGCAGCCTCTTTTACGCGCTTCCTCTTCGGCAGATTTTAAGAGCTTGCTTCCAATTCCTTTTTTCCAAAAGTTTTCATGCACCCAGAGAATATCGATATACATCCATCCCCAATATGTGCCGCCAAGAATACCGGCAATTACATTTCCATTTTCATCGTACTCTACAATATTCAAAAGCTCATGATTATCAGGACCGACCTTCTCATCATTGAATTTCCTTAGAGCGTCATTTATAAAATTTATTTCGTCTTCGTTTGGATTATAATTCATATCTCCTCCTAATGCAGCATTTCAGAAAGCCCGACCTGTTATGGAGCCTTCATAAAAATTATTTTTCCTTCTGCGTCATCCCCACCGTCTGTCCGTCCATCTCGTCGGCAAAAAATTTCTTTAGCACGGACTTGAAGACTTGCGCTTCTTTTTCATATTTTGAATCACGTCCGGTCGCAAGCAAAAAGAGGGTCATGGAGGATTTTAGCTTTAAGTCGTCGGGGTAGCCCATCACCTGGGTGGCGTCGTTTGATTCAAGGGCAAGAAGGCTTTCAGAAATTTCCACCAGGTGCGAGCGTAGCAAATCGTCTGCAAGGTAGGCGCGTGCTTCTTCAATTCCTTTGATTCCGTAATAGTGCGAAATCTCGCTGAATCCCAAGCCATCCAGCTGGGGAAAGATGTACCACATCCAGTGGCTCTGCTTTTCTCCCGCACGGATTTCGGCAAGGGCGGTTTCGTAGTCGCGTTCCTGGGCTTTTTTGAATCTGGTTAGGTCGTGGGGCATAGGGATCTCCTTATATTGTTTTCAAAAGATTTCATGTGCTCTATAAAATCTGAATATTTTTCTTTTGTTATTCTCGGATCATATTCCTCTTTGAGATTACAAAAAAGCAGTTTTCCCTTCCCAAAGATTTTAAGCTTGAAGACCACATTGACCCCGAGATGGGGGTCTGGAACAGCAGTGCCGAAAGCTTTACGGTTGAAATTGAATTTGAAAGCCAGCTAAAGACTTTTGTTAGCGAGAGAATCTGGCACAAGGATCAGATAATGCGCGAAAATGCCGACGGCAGCGTATACCTTTCGTTCAAGACAAACCAGCTGGGCTATACCGCTTCATGGGTGCTGAGTTTTGCAGGCGGGGCAAAAATCCTGAATCCCCCGGAGTTAAAGAAAGAAGTCGCAAAGGCCGCCCGTAGGATTTTGAAAGGGTAGGGGCAAGATAGTGTAGATTATGTCAACTCCAGTTCGCAATTTCGTTTCTGAAACAAGCCAGAAATCCATCATGCTGCGTTAAACAGAATCTCCTTTTGAACTTTTATTGAGCCGGCATTTATGTAGCAACGCTCAGTCTGCCAGTCCTCTGAATATTCAAGCATATAGCTTGTTATCAGTCTGATATAAGAATCCGTTGAAGGAAAAATACCGACAACGGATGACCGCCTGCGGATTTCCCGGTTAAGTCGTTCAAGCGTGTTGGTGCTTGAAATCTTACGGCTGTCCAGTTCTTCAAACGCGTAGAACTGAACCGAATCTTCAAAGCCGTCTTCAAGGCATTCCACCGCTTTAGGAAATGACTTTTCATATTCCTCGCAAAAATCATCCTTCATCGCCCTTGCAGTTTTATCATCAGGAGCTTTCCAGATAAGCTTCAACTTTGCTGCAACTTTTTCCTTATCTTTCTGCGGAACATATGCAAGTATATTCCGCATGAAATGAACCTTGCATCTCTGCCATGTTGTTCCCGGCAGGGTATTCCGAATTGCAGCCTGAAGTCCCTTGTGCGCATCGGAAACACATAGCCAGACTTTTTCAAGTCCTCGTTCCTGGAGCTTTCTGAAAAGAGCTGAATAAGTTTCCTCAGATTCATTTTCCATGGGCTCCACAGCAAGAATTTCCTGCTG
>JAILHV010000097.1 GCA_024695625.1 Treponema sp. | reverse complement strand
TACTGCAATTGTCGTAGTTGCCGGAAATAATTTCGTCTGATTCGCTGCAAAGGGTATAGGCCAGTTGGTTCTTGGAAGATGGGGTCAACTTTTCGTATTCATCCAGAAAGGCGGAAGAAATGCCCGATTCCCTTATAAGCTCCAGCTGGTGGGGAAAGTAGCAGGGGTTTGTGAGTATGCAGGGGCACTTGAATTTTCTGCTAAGATTGTCTGCAAACCAGCCACCAAGGCTCTGCCCCACAAAAATAAAGTCTTGTGAGCCAACCATGGCGGAAAGTTTTTCAAGAATCTTTTCTGGGGAAGTGCCCATGTAGTCAAGCTGGGGGGAAATAACGTCCTTGACGGGCAACATTTTGCAAAGAGCCTTGTAGTTCTTGTTGTCTGCCTCGCCAAGGAAACCGTGTAAGTTCAGTATGACCATTAGAAGTCTGCCAGCTTTGGTGCGCGTGGGAATGGAATTACGTCACGGATGTTTGCCATTCCTGTGATGTAGCGCAAGAGGCGGGCAAATCCAAGTCCGAATCCTGAGTGGGGGACTGTTCCAAATCGGCGGAGGTCAAGGTACCACTGGTAGTTGGTCATGTCCATGCCGCGTTCCTGGCAAACCTTTAGAAGCTTGTCGTAGTTTTCTTCGCGTTCTGAACCGCCTGTTATTTCTCCAAGGCCTGGAACAAGTACGTCTACTGCGCGTACCGTGATGCGTCCCTTTTCGTCGGGTTCGTTCTGCTTCATGTAGAAGGCCTTTACGTCTTTTGGATAGTTGTAGACCATTACAGGCGACTTGTAGATTTGTTCGGTAAGGTATCGCTCGTGTTCGGTCTGAAGCTCCTTGCCCCATTCGATTGGGAATTCAAACTTGTCGTTGAATTTTTCAAGTTCGGCAACTGCTTCTGTGTATGATATGCGCTTGAACGGTGTGTCCACAACGTGCTGAAGCTGGGCTGTAACGCCGGGCTGGATTCTCTTTTCAAAGAAGGCCATGTCTTCGCTGCATTTTGTGAGTGCCCAGTTTAGAAGGTACTTGATGAATTCTTCTTCCAAGTCCATGTCGTCAAAGAGGTCAAAGAAGGCCATTTCCGGTTCGCACATCCAGAATTCGCTAAGGTGGCGCGGTGTGTTTGAATTTTCTGCGCGGAAGGTTGGTCCGAATGTGTATACACGGCTAAGGGCTGTGGCAAGGGTTTCTGCTTCAAGCTGGCCAGATACGGTAAGGTTTGCCTTTTTGCCAAAGAAGTCCTTTGAATAGTCAACGATTTTGTGTGCGTCTTCTATCTTCATTCCGCCGGCTCCGGCTTTTACGCCAAGCTCTGCAATCTTTTCCAGTGAAAGGGTTGTTACCTGGAACATTTCTCCTGCACCTTCTGCATCTGAACAGGTGATTTCCGGGGCGGAGATGTAGACAAAGCCGCGTTCCTGGAAGAAGGTGTGCAGGGCTATTGCCATCTGGCTTCTCATGCGGAATACTGCGCCAAAGGTGTTTGTGCGTGCGCGGAGGTGGGCATTGTCGCGGAGGTATTCCATGCTCATCTTGTTTTTCTGGAGAGGATATTCTTCCGGCGGGCAGATGCCAAGAACCGTAAGCTTTTGCAGGGTAACTTCAACTGCCTGTCCTGATGCCGGGGAAGGAATGATGACTCCCTCTGCGCGGACAGAAGCACCCGTGGTTATTTTTTTGAGTTCTTCTTCTATATTATTAACGTCTGCATTACCGGGATTGTTGCGGTCAAAGGTAAGCTGGATGTTTGCAAAGCAGCTTCCGTCGTTCACCTGAACAAAGACTAGGTTTTTTGAGTCACGCTTTGTGCGTACCCAACCGCAAACTGTAACTCCGCGTCCGTCTGGGGCAGAGGTAAGCAAATCTTTAATAAGAACTGGTTTCATAATTTATTGATTATAGTGAATTTGGGGGTTTCCTTCAAGGAGTTTTTTTTCAAGGGTGGGCCCTTGGACCCCAGAACTAAGGGGAGGGAAAACCCCCTACTCCGAAGCGAGGGTTTTCCCTCCCCTTAAACCCCTCCCTTTCCCGGCACGGCTTAGGGGTTCCCCCTAAGAACCCCAGTTTTGCAAACAGGTGTGTTTTTTTTTGGGGGAATGCTCTCTTTAATAGGTTCAGGGGCGGTGTTTCTTTCTTGCCAAGGAATATCGAGCCATGGATGGCAGCTTAGCGGCGTGCAGAATTGCGTAGCGATTCTGCAATAAAAACGTGGTTTTATTTTTGGATTTCTATGCTGTCGGAGTGGTAGAAGTTGTCGGCGTAGATTGAGAAATAGCAGTAGAGTGGCTGATTTTGGTTTTTGCTTAGTTCTTCGGAGATGTTTACTTTCCAGTCGTAGCTTATGGTTTTGCCTGTTATTTTGTAGTCCATTAGGTCTGGGGCTTCAAAATGGTCAAAGAGCTTGTTGCCGTCCGCGTCGCAGATATAGATGCTTAGCTTAACGTAGTTTGAGCTGTAGTATTTTGGGCGGACTTTTGCGCATACGGTTATTGTGTCGCCTACTTTTGCAGAGGAGATGTTTTTTTTGCCTTTTTTAATGCACAGGTCATATATTCCATCGTACTTGGATGGACCTGGATATTGGAGGCTTTTTTCTATTTCAGGGTCCGTGACGGTGTAGCTTGCAAAGTTGTCCGGAAGGTTTTTTATGAAAATGTGGCCTTCTTTGTTTGTCTTTACCGTTATTTTTCCTAACAGAGTGTCTTTTTCGTCTTTTATGTTTAACGTTATTGTGGTGTCTTTTAGGATGCCAAATATTACATCTTCTATTGTTACGTCTATGACTTTGCTGCCGTTGAGTTCCATGTCTTCTATTTTAATAATCTTGGTCGGCTTTGTTGCTGAATGAGTGCTTGTTGCGCAAGAGCTTAGGGCTAGGGTTAGGAATGCGGTCAGGATGAAAAAGGGGTTTTTTCTGTTCATGGGGGATACAATAGTGGAATATTGGGGGATTTTCAAGGGCGTTGTTTCTTTCTTGCCGAGGAATATTGAGCCATGGATGGATTTTTGTCAGGCAAATCCTACGCCCGATTGGAAGGGCGGCGGAGCCGTTCCGGAGGAATGGAGTGGGCCACGCCCACGGAACCCTGGAAAGCGGGTGACGCGGGGCATGTTCGGTCGGGTTAGCCGAGGGGCAGAATGGTAGAGCGCATTAAGGTTCCGTCCAAATTTAAAAAAAATTCAAAAAAACTCTATTTTAATTTTAAGAAAACAGTATTATAATGGAAACAAATGGGCCTTATTAATGCTTTGAAGTTGCAATGGAAACGAACAGCCTCTTTGTTTAGGGAAAACCGTGATGCGCTTTATTTGTACAACTACCGTTTTCTATGCGTGTTGAATTATGCCGCCCTATTCATAATGTTTTCACTGGTGCTGATTTCCTACATTCCTGCGAATACTTTCTTTAACAAGCCCTCCTACCATAAATTCTACATGTCATTCTTCTTTGTCTTCCTTTCGATTGCGATTGCGACCTTTTTGTTCGGGGAGTATGTAAAGAGGCATCCGCTTGTTTTTCTGTATGTTTTTACATTTTCCATGCATATTTTTGCAACGTTTATGTGCTGCATGGCAAGGATTCCCGATCCCTACACGATAACCCTCTGCTTTCTGGTGGTCTTTCCCATCTGCATAATGGACCTGTCGTCCAAGCTTTTTGTGCTGAACAGTCTGGTCGTTGCTGTGAACCTTTTCTTTTCCTATAAATACAAGGACGTGGGTGTTTTTGTAACGGACATTATTGACTGCGTTATATTCGGCATAATAGGCGTTGTGCTGGGCGGGGTATTCCGCAGCTACTACCTGCGCTATGCCACGATAAAGGCCCACAGCCACGACAAGGACATGGAGCTTCTAAAGGCCAAAGACGAGGCAAAGTCAACCTTCCTTGCCAACATGTCCCACGAAATCCGCACTCCGATAAACGCGATAATCGGTTTTGACGAGATGATCCTGCGCGAGTGCTCGGACAAGACAATCCTCAACTATGCAAACGAGATTAATTCTTCGAGCCGCAACCTGCTTTCCATAATCAACGACATCCTTGACTTTTCCAAGATTGAGTCGGGCAAGATGGAGATTATCTGCGTAAAGTACGACATCAACTCCACGCTGAACGACCTTATAAACATGGTTTCCCCCCGCGCCAAGGAGAGGGGGCTTGATTTTATTGTGAACGTGAACCCAATGATTCCCTGCCAGCTTTACGGTGACGACATCAGGATAAGGCAGTGCATTTTGAACCTGCTCACCAATGCTGTCAAGTACACAAACAAGGGAAGCGTCAGTTTTACCCTGGACTTTAGGAACGGAAGCGATGACGAGACGATTAAGCTCTTTGTTTCCGTAAAGGACACGGGCATTGGAATAAAGAAGGAGAACATTCCCAAGCTCTTTGACTCTTTTGACCGCCTGGAGGAGCGGGGCCTGCGTTCTGTTGAGGGAACCGGTCTTGGCCTTCCCATTACCAAGAGCCTGCTTAAGAAGATGGGCACGGAGCTTATCGTGGAAAGCGAGGAGGGGGTCGGCTCCACTTTTGCATTCGAGATAGATCAGAAGGTTGCCAGCTCCGAGCCGATAGGAAACTTTAGCGCGCGCATAAAGAGCATGAACGAGGCACATTCGACCTATTCGGAGTCATTCCATGCGCCGACGGCAAAGATTCTCGTTGTGGACGACATGAAGATAAACCTGACGGTTATTGCAAACCTGCTCAAGAAGACCCAGATTCAGATGGACACTGCCCTTAGCGGTGATGCCGCCATTGACCTTGTAAAGCACAACAAGTACGACGTGATATTCATTGACCACCGCATGCCCGGCAAGGACGGCCTTGAGACCATAGCCGAGATGCGCAGCGACCACGAGAACCTTAACAAAAGCACGCCCTGCATTGCCTTTACCGCAAATGCAATCTACGGTGCCCGCGAGATGTTCCTGAGGCACGGTTTTGTGGACTATATAACAAAGCCTGTTGACTACCAGAAGTTTGAAAAGCTTCTTATGGACTACCTGCCGCCTGAGCTTGTCGTCCGCAATGAAGAGGCCAAGGAGTCGACAGTTCCTGTGCACGTTGAATCCCCTGAGCATGACGACACCTTCTTTGGGGCCTACAAGAACGTTCCGGGTGTGAACATTGAATCTGCCCTGATGCACTGCGGTGAGGAAAGCATCCTGAAGACCGCAGTCTCCGACTTTTACGATGCAATAGACAAGAACATTTTCTTTATTGAGTACTACCAGCGCAACGGTGACTGGAAGAACTATACGATACGCGTGCACAGCCTAAAGAGTTCATCCAAGCTGATTGGAATTGAGGAGCTTTCTGCCGAGGCCGCCTACCTGGAAAAATGCTGTGACGAGCACAACTACAGGGAGGCTGATGAAAAGACGGATGCCCTTGTGCAGCACTATGCTTCCTATACGGGCTATCTCTTTCCTGTTGTTACGCCGGGAAGCAGCCCGTCTGGTATGAAGGAAGTTATGGAAGAAAAGCGCTTTAACGAGGCCTGTGAGGCAATAAAGGAATGCGTTGCGGTGGATGACTTTGACTCCTGCGAAAACATAGTCGTGGCAATGTCCATATACGAGATTCCTGAAAAGCTGAAAGGCCGCTACAAAACCCTCCGGGCCTCTGTCTACACAAGGAACAAGCAGGCAATTCTTGGAATTTCCATTTAACCTTTTTTTTCTGATTTTTCTTTTTTTGCGGCGCTTGCACGTTTAAGTGCCGGTCTTTATGCTGCCATTTGTGCCCAGTGTGTGGCGCTTGCGGGGTTCCGCGCCTTACGCGCTCCATTACCGCTTTGCGGTAACGGCAGGCTTGCAGGCAACCCTGCCGCCCCTCCAGTGCCTGCCGTGCTTCCTTTGCAAAGGGGTTCCTTTTGGCCGTTCCCTATTTTTCCCAGACAAGAACCTTGTTTTTTCCAGCCTCTATCTTTTCAAAGGGACCGGGGATTGGGTTTTTAGAGCGTTCGTTACCGCAAATGTCCCTGTTAAAGACAATTTCGCTTTCGTCCGGGGAGTCAAAGCGGAAGTTGCATATTCTTGGCCTTCCCAGCGTTTTTGTTTCTATAAGCTCTGTCTTTGTCTTAAATAGGCTTGGGTTAGCAGTGAATTCTGCGTAGAATTTGCCCTTTTCCTCACGGATTTTAAGCATTGGGTTTTCCTTGCTAAAGCTATTGTCCTTTTCCCCGCTAAAGGCTTTTGCGCCAAAGCAGTAGTGGTTGCCGTTAACATAGGCCGCCTGCATTACCCTCATGAATACGTCGTGGTCTCCGTCACCCGCTTCTTTTATGCGGTCCTTGTATTCCTGCCAGCTTCTTGCGCATCCGGTGTTCAGCTGTGGGGTCTTGAACCACTTGTTCATCTCCGTGCACATGGGGTGCATGATGCATTCATCGTAGCCGTCCGTTCCAGACTTTGACTGTGGGGTAAAGGTTTCCTGGCCGCCAACAAAGATGTTCTGGTAGAGCCTGTCGTCACCGCTAAAGACCAGGGCTGTTCCAAGTATGTCTGTGGAGTGGGGCAGGTGGTAGGGGGTGGAGCGGTCTACAACCTGTTCCCGCCGCATTGTTCCAGCGCAGAAGTTGTGGATGTATGCCCCGCCCTGCGATATGTTGTCAAAGTTGTAGCTGCTTGCAAAGATGTTGTTGTCTACTATGTAAGGGCCGTGCGAAACTTCCACCATTAGGTCCCTGTCGTTTGCGTAGTAGAGGTTGCCGCTTATGCGTACACCCTGGGTCTGCCAGTCAAACCAGCTGCCTAGCGTGCAGTTGTGTATGTTGTTTCCTATAACCTGAACGTCAATTCCTGCGTGAAGCTTTATTCCGGCAATTTCGTAGCCAAAGTATTCATGCTTAACCGCAATGTTGTAGATGTGGTTGTGTTCAATCTTGGAGAAGATGCAGCCCATGTGCCCAACGATTCCGTTTTGACCGCAGTCGTAGATTGTATTGTTGCGGATTATGTGCGAACCGATTTTTTCTTTGCTCCAGCCGTCCTTTTTTGCCCTAAAGACAGCTTCCATCTGGTACTGGTAGCCCGGCTTTTCGCGGAATTTGGTGCAGTCGTTGTCTCCGGTGGAAATTTCTTTGCCAAGGCTTACTGCGCTGCACTTTGCGTCGTGGAAGATGCAGTCTTCTATAATCCAGCCCTTTGCCCAGTGGGGACCAATCATGCCCGGTTGGTCTGCCGTTGGTGGTGCCCATGGACTTGCGGCTTGGCACATTTCAAAGCCCTGGACGGTTATGTAGTCAAGGCCTGTGCGGTCTGGGTAAAAGCAGCTCTGGCGCACGCTTATTTCTACAAGTTCTTTGTTGGGGTCAAAATCGTGGAAGTTTGCGTAGATTTTTGTTTCGTCACTGCCAACTTTTGCAAACCACTGGTATACAGTCTGTTCAGGTTCAAGAATTGCTTCTTCGTGCTTTGTCCACGGGGGATTGTAGCCTGTAAGACGCTTTTCTGCCTTGCGCACTTCTTCCAGTGAGTGTGCCTCGTAAAAGGACTTTCCGTTAAGGTAGACGTCGCCAAGATGAACTGACTTTTCATTTTCTTTTTCAAGAGGCCAAACAACCCAGTCACCCCAAAGTGGCTTTGCAAAGGGGTTGCATTCACCGTAAGAAGCTGCCCCAATAAAGATTGAATTTGGAACGCTTGCACTCCAGACGCTTCCGCCTTCATTCTTCCAGCCTTTAAGCTCCTCTGAGCCTTTGATTATTACCTTTTCTCCCTTTGCTGCCCGGTAGACTATGCGCTTGTCTTCTCCGCTACCACCGTTTGCTGGCTTTACCCACTCGCGGTAGGTTCCAGCCCCAACGGTTACGCTGTCTCCCGCAACTGCAAGTGAAGCCGCTTTTGAAATAGTCTTAAAGGGACGTTCTTTGCTTCCGGGGCCAAAATCATCCCCGGTAACGCTTACAAAATAATCCATCTTTTACCTCTTTAGCAGCTCGTCCAGCTCGGCATTCTGAGCCAAGAATTCACTGTTGCGTGGGTCAATTGCCACAACTTGCTTCAGATAATACTGAGCCCGTCTCCAGTCCTGTTTGTTATAGTAGATTCTGTAGAAGCGGTAAAGTGCATCCTTGTTCCTAGGATTTGCGGTAAGGCTTGCCCTTAGGTCGGCAAAAATCTCGTCTTCGCCAGTTGCAAGAAGGCTCCTTTGGTAATACAGGAAGCTCTTTGTCTTTCCTGTAGAAGTTTCAAGCTTCGTGTTTATAAGTTTCTGCGCCTGATCCCTCTTTCCGGTGGCAACAAGCATGTTTATGTATGAGCGCAGTACGTCTTCGTCTTCCGGGTAGGCTGAATACAGCTTTGTCGCCGTCTCCATGGCCTGGGCATTGTTCTTGAGGGCAATGCAGATGTCTATGTAAGAAAAATAGGTCTCCCTGGAAACATCGTCTTCCTTTACCAGCTGGGAGCACATCTGGTAAGCGTCCTGGTAGCGGCCGGCCTTGTAGTACTCCGTAATGACAATCTGCTTGGCCTGTACGTTTTCGGGGCTTTTTGTAAGAACCGAGTTTGCAAGTTCCATCGCGCTCTTCCCTGCCACGGGGGAACTTGATTCCGATGCAACGGAAGCTGCGCAAAGAATCACATCCGGGTCTTCGGGGTATTTTTGCAAAGCCTGGGCAATGGTCTGGGAAGCCGCTGAATTGTTCTTGTTCCATTCGCGGAGCAGCCTGGTGCGCTCAATCAGGTAGAGCCTGGAAGTGGAATCCGTCTTGGCAACCGCGTCCAAAAGGGCAGAGGCCTTTATGTAGTCGTTCTTGCTCATAAGGATGTCTGCGCGGTAGAGGGTAAAGTTTGTGTTTTCAGGCTCGTTTTGAAGAACCCTAAGCACGTAGTTTTCCGCCTTGTCCGTATTGCCTGTCTTTAGCGCGGCCATTGCGCAAATCTTTAAAAGCAGTGAATTCTGGGGTGAAGATGTAAGCAAAAACTCCCCCTGGGAAAGGGCCCTGGAATAGTTCCCCATGTTGTACTGGATGGCAGCCTCCACAGCCTTTAGCTCGGCGCAAGAAGAGGCCCCCTTTTCCGCCTTTTTAAGGTAGGCTGCGGCAGACTCGCTCTTTCCCTGGGTAATTTCCATAAGGGACATGAGGTAGTTTGCAAGTACAGAATCTGGCCTCATGGCAAGGGCTTTGTTCAGGTCGTTTTTTGCCTTTGCATAGTAAGTGTTTGGGTTTGCCTTGGAAAAGACAACCATGGCTGGAAGAACCGTAGTCAAAAAGTCCGTCCGCTCAGTGGTGGAGTCATAGATTCCGTTTGCGGCAGACTGAAGGATAGCCGTATATGGGGTTACCGCCTGGCTTGCCGGAACTTCCCAGCTGATTCTCTTGGAGGGCCATGCGGCTTCAATTATCTGCTTGCAGACGTTCATCAGGACCGTTTCCTTTTCCGAAAGCGTCCCCTTTGAATTCTTGTAGATAAGAGAAGATGCCTGCTGCAGGGAGTCGGGTGAGCCGTTTTCCACCTGGGCAAGTATTTTTGCATCTATCGAATAAAAATAGGAGCGGTAAGAGTTGTCCGGCAGGGGAATGCTAGTAACAATTTCTTCCCCGCCCCCGCTTTCCTGCTTGGAAGGGTCATCTTTCCCGTCTCCGGCAGAAGGGGCAGGTGTGCTTGCGCATGAGAAAAATACTAGCGGAGCAAGAACAATCATGGCTAGCCGTTTATGATTCATTGCTTTCTTCCCCTTCAATAAGCGAATCGTCATTCATGTAGGGCAGAATTTCGTGATGCTTCTGCTGAACTACAAACAATATTATAAGCCATATTCCGCCAAAAATCAAAATAATGGGCCACCACATGAATATAAAGTGCCTGAACGAAGACTTAAAGATGTGCATGGAAAAGAGCAGGAAAAATGTGCCCATAAAAATCATCAGCATTGCGGGAAAAAGGTAGATGGTGCGGATTCGCTTAAGGTTGTAGAGACCCGACGGGATCATGGCAAGTCCGCAGATAATTATGGTAAGCGGCCAGGTCTCAATAAAGGTGAACGGAAGGATCTTTGCGTCCAGAAGCAAAAGCTGCACGCCAAAAAGAAAAAATGCTATGCCCAAAAAGACCCATATTGCCTTTTTTATCAGCGTAATGGATATATATAGAAGAAAAGCGCCCGAAGCGGTAAAAAGAATGGACTTCCAGCCAAAAGAATCCTCCTCTGACGAAAACTTAAATGCGAGCAAAAAAACCCCGCAAAGCAATATTCCTATACCTATGACGAGTCCAATGTGGTATTTCAAAGGCATTTTAACCTGATTTTCCGGAGCCGTATCTTTCATTCAGTCGTCCTTACTCTACTCCCTATTCCCTAGAATACTCTAAGGCTATTTAAAAAACAAGTTGGCCGGCAAGGTGTTATAAATTATAACAAATTTTTACCAGTTTTTATTGCCGTTAGTTTTTAGGACGGTACCTTAATAAGCTCTACCATCCTATTTCTCGTCTAATCCGACCGCCAGCCCCCTCTGCGCCACCCGCTTTCCAGGGTTCCGCTCCCGCTCCATTCCTCTGGTCGTGCTCCGCACTCCCGCCGGAACGGCTCCGCCGCCCTTCCAATCGGGCGTATGTCGCCTCGGGAAAATCCATCCTTGGATTTTCCCGAGGATCGGAGATTTGCTTTGCAAATCTCCGGGCCCCTAACCCGCGCCTCCATGCGCTCTTTGCTTATTGGCAAGAAAGAATAAAACATGCCTGCAAGAAAATCCCTCCTTGGATTTTCTTGGGTATTGCAGAAGCCGAGGGCTTCTGCATGTTGCTAACCCGCCCTCCATGGCTTGGCAAGAAACAATTACGTTCCCTGAGCCCGTCGAAGGGAACATCCCCAAAAAAACACTTGATTAGAAGTGGGGTTCTTAGGGGTTCCCCCTAAGCCGTGCCGGGAAAGGGAGGGGTCAAAGGGGTTCTCCCCTTTAATAGACCCCTTGTCTAACCGCCAAAATAATGCTATTGTTATTTACTCTAATTTTAAAATTAAGGATGGAACGCAAATATGTCATTTATTCCTACTTTATTGACTACCGCAGCCGGTGGTGCACAAGGGGCAGGTCAGATGGATGCTATGGGTGGCACCTTCGGTATGCTCATACCTCTTATTCTTATCTTTGCTATCATGTATTTCCTGATGATACGCCCTCAGCAGAAAAAACAGAAAGAAACGCAGAAAATGATTGACGCCATCAAAAAGGGCGACAAGGTTGTTACAATCGGTGGAATCCACGGTATTGTTTCTTCTGTAAAGGAAAATACCCTCGTCATTAAGGTTGACGACAATACAAGAATCGAATTTAACCGCACGGCAATTGCTACTGTAGTTACGGACAAACCTGCTTCAGACGGCAAGGATGTGACGGAATCAAAAAATTCTGAGGTAACAGAAAAATGAGTAAAAAGGGACGCTTGTTTATAATCCTTTTGGTTTTGGCAATGTGTTTTGTGTTCCTGTGGCCATCAATCTGCTGGTATGCACGCACGCCAAAGGACGACAAGGCACTTGCTTTGAGTTCACTTGAAAAAATCAAGGAATATGCCACTTTCATGGCAGAAAATGATGTTGAGCAGCTTCGTCAGGCTGCAAAGGCTTCCGATGCAGAAATTCCTGCCGGTTCAGAATGGCTTGTTAAGGCAGCCAAAAAGAACTTCAAGGATATGGGTAAGGAAGTTCCGTCTCCTCTTACCCTCCGCGCAGCATTGGAAACATTCTCCCGCGAAGAGCTTACAAAATTTGTGGAAGACCGCTACCGCAACAAAATCCTCAAGGACAAGAAAAACTACAAGAACTCAGTAAAGCTGGGCTTGGACTTGAGCGGTGGTATGAACGTTATCGTAAAGGCAGACTTGGATGCAGTCGTAAAGGCACAGAAGGAAAGCGGCTCTGTAGCAGAAGCTTCTTGGGATTCTGATTTGAAGGCTCATGTTGTTACCGTGAACGAGTCAACCCTCCGCAACGATGCAATGGCACAGGCAATAGAAACCCTTACCAGCCGCATTGACCGCTTTGGCCTTAGCTCACCAACAATCAGGCAGCAGGGCGAAGACCGCATCTACATAGAACTTCCTGGTTCAGCAGAAACAGACCAGATCAACACCATCATTCAGGGACGCGGTATTTTGAATTTCCGCCTAGTAGATATGGAAGCTACAGAAAAGTTCCTCCAGTACTACTTTGCAAACCGCAGCACAACTTTCGACAGCAAGGGCAATCTTATAGACCCTTCCATCATTCCGGAAGACGAAGAAGTTTTCGGTTACTATGTAACAGACGAATATGGCCTTGACCAGAAAGTTACGGGCCGTCCTTACCTTGTCGTAAAGAAGCAGATTGCCCTCGAAGGCAAGCACATCAAGTCGGCAGAAGTTGGAACGGACAACCTTACTGGAAGACCACAGGTCAACTTTACCCTGGACGCAGAAGGTGCAGGCATCTTTGCAAAGTTCACAGGCGAGCACAAGGGAGATTACCTTGCAATCGTAAGCGACAACAAGATTAAGTCCAACGCAAGAATCAATTCTGAGATTCCTGGTGGCCAGGTTGCAATCGACGGTTTTGGCAAGGAAGAAGCAAACAACCTGCAGAAGGTTTTGCAGACAGCATGGCTCGAAGTTCCCCTTACCGTAGAAAGCCAGCAGGTTATCGGTGCAGAACTTGGTAGCCAGTACATCCGCCAGGGTCTTATAGCAATCGCTGTAGGTCTTGCCGCAATCATGATCTTCATGCTCATCTTCTACAAGGGAGCAGGTGTTAACGCCTGTGTTGCACAGGTTCTTAACCTTTACATAATGTTCTCCGTGATGAGCGCACTCAACTTTACTGTAACACTTCCATCCATTGCAGGTATGATTCTTACAATCGGTATGGCTGTAGACGCAAACGTAATCATCTTTGAGCGCATCAAGGAAGAGCGTGCACTTGGCAAAGACCGTGCATCTTCTATTTCCGTTGGTTTTGCAAACGCATTCTGGTCTATCATGGACTCCAACATAACAACCTTTATTGCTGCCGTATTCATGACCCAGCTCGGCTCCGGTTCCATCCAGGGCTTTGCATACAGCTTGGCAATCGGTGTTTGTTCAACGGTATTCACAGCTCTTGTTGTTTCAAGGCTTCTGTTTGACTTTAACACGGAAGTTGTAGGTAAAAAGAACATAAGCATCAGCTGGAGGATGAAATAATGAAAAAGCTACATGAATTCAGCAAGGCATTCCTCGGCTGTGCAATTTTTAGTGCCGTGGTTATTGCCACAGGAATAGCAGGATTCTTTGTAAAGGGAATCAACTGGGGCTTGGACTTTCAGCCAGGTCTTATAGAAGAAGTCCGCATTGCTTCTCCTGCAATGAGCCTTTCTTATTCTGGTTCAGCAAAGGTAGACGCAGAACTTTCTGCCACAGGTTTTGACCTTGTTATTACCGGTGTTGGCGAAAAGGAAACAAAGTCTTTTGCCTTTGGCCAGTATTCAACAATTTCTGCCCTTGCAGACGCCTTGAAGGGTGTTGAAGGAATTACCACACAGGTTCTTTCTTCCGGAGATGCAGACTGCTATTCAATCTTTACAAACAGCGCAGTTTCTGCCGTCTTGGGTAAGGAGCCATTCTTCCTCTATGTTCCTGATGCAAACAGCAAGGTTTCTGTAGAAGACTTGCGCACAGCAGTAACTTCGGAAGCAGTACAGGTTAAGGAACTTGGAAGTGAAGCAGACCGCAGCTTCCAGGTACGCGCAAAGATTAAGGGTGGCCAGGTTTCTAGCCAGGAACTTCAGCGCAAGATTACAGGCGACATCCAGAACAAGTTTGGAAAGAACAATGTTGCAATCGTCCGCACAGACTTTGTTGGATCAACTTTCTCTTCTGACCTTGCATACAAGTCAATCCTGCTTGCAGTGGCAACACTCTTCCTTATTTGGCTTTATGCTACAATCCGTTTCCACTGGGACTTCGCTCTTGGTGCAATCCTTGCCCTTGTACACGACTGTCTTATCTTGTTCACATTCATCATCTGGTTCCAGCTGGAATTTACAACAACAACGCTTGCGGCAGTCCTTACAATCTTTGGTTACTCAATCAACGCAACGGTTGTTATCCTTGACCGTGTCCGCGAGAACATGAAGTCTATGGAAGCAAAGGAATTCAACAGCATTCTTAACCGTTCGCTTAGCGACACTCTTACCCGTTCCGTAATAACCACAATTACAACAATGTTCGCATCTGGTGCCTTGTGGGTGTTCACAAGCGGATCTATAAAGGTGTTCGCAATCGTTCTTACAATCGGTTTGATTTCTGGTTGTTATTCATCTATCTTCATCAGCTCAGGATTCATTTCATGGGCACGCCGCAAGTGGGATCCAAAAGACCCGGTTCACGTGCGCCCAAGAAAAACTGAACGCCCATCTTTCTCGGCTACAGTTTCCGTCTGAGTCTGACGCTTAGTTAGATTACAAATGCCCGCTTTGCAAAAGGCGGGTTTTTTTATGGGAACTGATTTCCTGATATTATTATGGAATCAAGCCGTAAAGAAGTTTTGTGCGCAACGAGAGGAAAAATATGGCTGAAAAGCCAATAGGTTTCTGTTGGTTTTATTGATGCTGATTCTGAATCAAGTTAGGAACGACAAGGTATTTAAAATTCAATATTTGGCATATTGGTATTTGGGAATAATATATTTGTTGACAATGAAAACTGGGTTCTTAGGGCGTTAGCCCTAAGCCGTGCCGGGAAAGGGAGGGGTTTAAGGGGAGGGAAAAACCTCGCTTCGGAGTAGGGGGTTTTCCCTCCCCTTTGATGGAAACTTATGACTGTAATTCGTGCAAAAATTTTAGGCTACTGTATGGGGGTTCGCCGTGCTGTTGAAGGCGCAGAAAAAGCGCTTGACGACTCGCAGGGAAAAACCGTCTATACCCTTGGCCCCTTGATTCACAATCCTTCCGTAATGAATGCCCTGCAGTCCCGCGGACTAAAAATCCTGGACGCAGAAAGCCTGGGACAAGCTTCATTTCTGGGAGAGAAGAGCATAGTCCTTATCCGCGCCCACGGAACCACACCCGCTGTTTTGGAAAAGCTTAAGGCAATGAAGGTCTGCATAAAGGATGCAACTTGCCCCCGCGTGCATATAAGCCAGAAGCGTGCGGCAGAATGGAGCGCAAAAGGTTTTACCGTAATTATTGCGGGCGACAAAAACCACGGTGAAGTTACCGGCATTCAGGGCTTTGCAAACGGAAGGTCGGTCGTCGTGCAGACAAAAGAAGAAGCCTCCTCTTTGCAGGTGCCGGAAAAGGCTGTGCTTATTGCGCAGACCACGTTCAGCCCCGTGGAATTCAAGGCCATAAGCGACATTATCCTGCAAAAAAATCCCGGTGTACAGGTCTTTAATTCAATTTGTTCTGCTACCATGGAAAGGCAGGAAGCCCTGCTTGAACTAAAAGGCATGGCTGATGCAATCATAGTAATCGGTGGAAAGAATTCTGCCAACACAAGAAGGCTTTACGAAAGGGCACTTTCCGTCTGCCCCCGTGCCGCTTTAATAGAAGATGCTTCGGAAATACCGGAAGAGTTTTTTTCTTTTAAGACCGTGGCAATTACGGCCGGAGCAAGCACCCCAGATTCAATCATAAACCAGGTGGAAAAATCGCTGCAGGAAGGACGCTATGTTCCCTCCCTTTAAGGAAGATGCTGCGCTAAAAATTTGCAAGCTTCTTTCCCATGCCTTGGACTTAGGACTGCTGGAACTTAGGGCAGTGGATTCTTCCCGCTCGGCAACGGAACGCACTCTTGGCGGAATAATGCTTGGTGCGCTTGTCGTTTCGGAAAGCAGTACCGACGGTAAAAAATGCCATGCCCTTGTAACGGTTAGCGGAACAACCAGGGCTGTTTTTAAAAGGGGATGCGATATCTCGCTTGAAGATTTTCCTCCTTTTAGCCTGTCAGAGATATTTGCAGACAGTACAGGCAATAGAGACTTCGCCGCCGACAGCATGCTTTCTGAATGTGCCTCTTTGGCATCAATAAAATTTCTTCCCCCCATTGTAAGCGCAAGTAAAATAGACCAAGCCCTTTTGCAGAACGACAAAGAAATCCACGAGCTTACAAAAGAAATAGCTGTCGCCACAGACAGTGAAAAAATCCGTAGGCTCAAAACCGAGCGCACTGCCTTAACCGACCAGTCCCTTGCAAAAGTTTTTGAATTATATTCATTCCATTGTGCAGACGGAAAAATGCGTTCGTTAAAAACAATCTGTGCTGAGCGTAATCTGCAAACCCTTCCGCCAACCGGAACAGGCGAATGTTGCGCCCCAAAGCTTTTGGATTATGCCTTTGCCTCTTCCTTGCAGCCTCTTAGCCTTTGCGAAGCCTATTACCAAAAGGGCCAGGAGCTAAAGCCAAGGAGTCCTTGCGACGAGAGGTGCGGAATAGTTTTGCCTTCTATGCTGGGGCTTGAACTTCTTTACCGCGACGAGCATATTGCCGTCATCAACAAACCGTCAGGGCTTTTGAGTATACCTGGTAGGGGTATAGAAAAATTGGACAGCGTTACGACCCGCCTAAAGCGCCTTTTTCCCGCATGCATTGAACAGCCTTCTGTTCACCGACTGGACATGGAAACAAGCGGGCTAATGGTTCTTGCCTTTACAAAAGAAGCCCACCGCATTTTGAGCCGGCAGTTTATGGAAGGGCAGGTAAGCAAAAAATACACAGCTCTCTTGGACGGGGTTCTTGCAAAGAAGGGAATTGCTCAGGAAGGATGCATTGAGCTTTATTTTCGTCTGGACGTGGACAACAGGCCCCATCAGATTTGGGACAGCGTTTACGGAAAAAAAGCCGTAACCTCTTGGCGCATACTCAACGTTGAACGCTACACCGCACCTGATTTGTCCGTAAGGAATGTAACCCGAGTTGAATTTGTTCCGCATACAGGCCGCACCCACCAGCTTCGCCTTGCCAGTGCAGACAGCCACGGCTTTGCAACGCCAATAATCGGAGACACGCTCTATGGAAAATGCACACCGGGGGAACGCCTTATGCTCCATGCCTGCCATCTTGAATTTATTCATCCTGCAACGAATGAAGCAATGGTTTTTGAAAGCAAGGTTCCCTTCTAAAATATGGGGGGCGTTACGGGGGGTGCAACCCCCTGTAGAAGGGGTAGGACGCAACGAAGTGCGGCCGCAGGGGGAGACTTCCCCCTCCTTAAATAAAATCCCGAAATTTTTGCACTAAACTAAAATTACAACGCCCAAATTCGGGCCAAATTTGTTTGACAATTGTACGCCTCTAAAATAAAATCGTAATCAGTTAAAGATAATGCTATCTTTTTTTGGAGGTAATATGAAAAAGGTAATTCTTGCTGGTGTGGTTATCGCAGCTGCAATCTCTGCAGTATCCTGCGGCGGAAAGAATGTTGCAAAAGTGGCAAATAAGGACAAGCCTCTCGTATTCTACAACAGACAGCCATCTGATCCTGTAAGTGGCGAAATTGACATGGAGTCAATGAACTGGAACGGAAGCACATACTATGTTGGTTTTGACGCAGCTGGTGGTGGTGCAGTTCAGGGACAGCTCATTAAGGACTTCCTTGCATCCGCAGATCCTGCTGTAATCGACCGCAATGGCGACGGCATCTTGGGTTATGTTCTCTGCGTTGGTGATGTTGGTCACAACGACTCCCGCGCACGTACAGAAGGTATCCGCCGTGCTTTGGACACATGGAACGGTTCACCAGATCCTACAAACGTAAAGGACGGTTCCGTAAATGTTGGCGGAAAGACACTCAAGGTTGTAGAGCTTGAAGGAAAGGCAATGACCGGTACAGACGGTTCTACATGGAACGCAAACGCTGCTACAGACGCAATGAGCGGTTGGGCAACAAAGTTTGCAGACCAGATTGATATGGTTGTTTCTAACAATGACGGTATGGCCATGGGTTGTCTCCAGGCTTCAAACTATCCTGCAGGTGTTCCGATCTTCGGTTATGATGCAAACGCAGACGCAATCGAAGCAATTGGTGCTGGCCGCCTTACAGGTACAGTTTCCCAGAACGTAGACGCACAGGCAACAGCAACTCTCCAGGTTCTCCGCAACCTTCTTGACGGTCTTACAGGCTCTGATGTTTACACACAGGGTATCTCTACATCAGACCGCTACGGCAACAAGATTTCAGCTCCTGTTGACTATGTTAACAGCACAAAGGCACTTCTTGCACAGAACTCTGGCGTAAACTCTTCCAACTGGGAACAGTACAAGGCTGGAAACCGCGACACTGGAATCAAGCAGACAAACGCAGAAACAAAGAAGGTTCTTCTTACAGTTTACAACTCAGCAGACAACTTCCTTTCTTCTAGCTACGTTCCTGCATTGAACTACTATGCACCTTTGCTGAACATTGACCTTACAATCGTACAGGGCGACGGTCAGAACGAATCAAGCTGCATTGACAAGTTCACAAACCTTGGCAACTATGATGCATACGCAATCAACATGGTTAAGACAAACTCTGGCCGTGACTACACAGACAGACTGAAGTACTAAGTACTAAGTACTAAATACTAAGTACAATTAGCATGTCATTCGGAATCTATGAATGTTGTCTAATGAAATGACTGTTGGTGCATGGACAGACCCTGAATCCACATTCGTAGCAAGTGCGTGCGAATGTGGCGTAGCAGTTCAGGGTGACACTTACGATTTAAGTGTGACGGTTGACGGTTCTGGATGACAGCTAATTGCTATTGTCGGGCTTGACGTGAGCAAGCTTATGGATATGGCGGCATCACTTTTGTTTGCGGTGCCGCCATTTTTTAGGCCGGATTTTTTGTAACAGCCACTTTTTTTGTGATTGGCTTTCAAAAGATGGACGGAAATACCTACCCTTGTAAAGGCTAAGGTCAGGAGAATTATGAGCGAAGACGTAATGCTTCAGATTAAAGGCCTGTCAAAATCATTCGGAAAGAATAAAGTTCTGGACGGCATAAACCTTACTGTAAAACGCGGAAGCGTTCTTGGCCTTATGGGCGAGAATGGAGCCGGCAAGTCTACAATGATGAAGTGTCTGTTTGGAATCTATGCCCGCGATGAGGGACAGACTTTTCTTGAAGGTAAGCCTGTAGATTTTAAGACACCAAAAGAAGCTCTGGAAAACGGAGTTTCAATGGTTCATCAGGAATTGAACCAGTGCTTGGACCGTACGGTTCAGGACAATTTGTTTTTAGGCCGCTATCCCTTAAGATTCGGCATTGTTGACGAAGTAAAAATGCAGCGCGAGTCTCAGCACCTCTTTGCTTCCCTTAAGATGAATGTAGATCCAAAGCGCATCATGCGCACAATGAGCGTTTCCCAGAGACAGATGGTGGAAATCGCAAAGGCTGTTTCATACAAGGCAAAGATAATTGTTTTGGATGAACCAACCTCTTCTTTAACTGAACCGGAAATTAAGAAGCTTTTTTCAATCGTAAATGATTTGAAGAAGCAAGGAATATCATTTGTTTACATCTCGCACAAGATGGATGAAATTTTTGAAATCTGCGATGATGTTTCTGTTTTGCGTGACGGTAAGATGATTCTTACAAAATCCGTAAAAGAAACCAACATGGACGAACTGATTGCCGCAATGGTAGGCCGTTCCTTGGACAAGCGCTTCCCGGACGTAGACAATGTTCCAGGTGAGCCTTACTTTGAAGTGCGGAACCTTTCCACAAAATTTATCCCTGTGCTAAAGGACATTTCCTTTACTGTGCGCAAGGGAGAAATCTTTGGGCTTTACGGTCTTGTTGGTGCTGGACGGTCTGAACTCCTTGAATCCCTCTTTGGAGTGCGCACTCTGGCATCGGGAGAAATAATCGCTGCCGGCAAGAAGCTGCGCTTTAGGAACAGCAAGGATGCCATGGACCACAACTTTGCCTTTGTTACGGAAGAGCGCAAGGTAAACGGAATGTTCGGCAAAGACACCATAAAATTCAACACGGTTATTACAAACCTTAGAAGCTACAAGAGCGGGGGAATCCTTTCTGAACGCAAGATGCAGGAAGCTGCTGACCGCGAAATAAAGGCAATGCACACAAAATGCGTTTCCGCAGACGAACTTATTTCCAGCCTTTCCGGTGGCAACCAGCAGAAGGTTATCATAGGAAAGTGGCTTGAGCGTTCACCGGACATCTTCCTTATGGACGAGCCAACCCGCGGTATTGACGTTGGTGCAAAGTATGAAATTTACCAGCTTATAATCAAGATGGCAAAAGAAGGAAAAACCATAATCGTAGTTTCAAGCGAAATGCCAGAGATTCTTGGCATTACGAACAGGATTGCGGTTATGTCCAACCACCGGCTTTCGGGAATCGTAAACACAAAGGAAACGAATCAGGAAGAACTCCTGCGGCTTTCCGCAAAATATTTGTAAGAGAGGCAAGCAATGGCACAGGATATAGAAAGCGTAAATTCTTTG
>JAILHV010000105.1 GCA_024695625.1 Treponema sp. | reverse complement strand
AAGAAATCCTCGTCGGTAAATTTTCTTGTGCAAACGCAGCCGTTTTCGTCATAGCTTTCGATTGTGTCTACGAACAAAAAGGGCTTTCTGTGGGGCAAAAGACTTTCAATTTCTGTAAATGCTGCCATTGTTTTCTCCATTAAAATTTATTTGTTTTGAAAAACTCCAAAAAGTTCTGGCTTTAAGGCTTACCTTACTCTTCGCCATTCCAGCAGTAGGTGCAGAGCTTGCAGTGCTCAAGACCTGTGCTGTCCAGCATGTCATCCAGACGGTGGTAGCGCAGGGTTGTAAAGTTAAGCTGCCTTCTGATTTCTTCCAGCATTGCATCGTACTTGGGATTGTTGGGATCGCAGTATTCCTTTAGAACCTTCTCGCTTACGTTGTCGCCTTCAAACTGCTTTACCACGCGGCGGGCAATCAAATCCATCTCCGACTTTGAGCGCGAAAAGTTAAGGTACTTGCAGCCAAACATAATCGGCGGGCATGCCGGGCGAACATGCACTTCCTTTGCCCCAGACTTGTACAAGAAATCCGTCGTCTCACGAAGCTGTGTTCCGCGGACAATTGAATCGTCTATCAAAAGAATCTTCTTTCCTTTAATAAGCGGCTGAACCGGAATCAGCTTCATGTGGGCAATAAGGTTTCTCTGCTCCTGGCTTGTGGGCATAAAAGAACGAGGCCAAGTAGGCGTGTACTTAATGAAGGGACGGGCAAATGGAATGCCAGACTCGTTTGCATATCCAACCGCATGTGCAGTACCAGAATCAGGAACACCGGCAACTGAATCCGCATCGATTGCAGTCTTTGCATCGCGGTCACGGCGGGCAAGATAGCGTCCGCAGTTGTAGCGCATGTCCTCAACGTTAACGCCCTCATAAGAAGCCGTCGGGTAGCCGTAGTAAATCCACAAAAAAGTGCAGATTTTCATTTCCTTCTGTGGCTTCTGCAAAACCTCGTAGCCGTCTGCGGTAACAAAGTCAATCTCCGCTGGCCCAAGCTCGTGGCAGTCGGTGTAGCCAAGATTTATGTAGGCAAAGTTTTCAAAAGAAACGCAGTGGGCAAAAGCACCGGCATCATCTTCCTTCTTACCAATCTGAAGAGGCGTGCGGCCAAATTTGTCGCGGGCAGCATAAAGACCGTCGGGCGTCATAACAAGAAGCGTTATAGAACCCTTAACCTTCTGCTGAACATATTTAATTCCGTCAAGAATAGAATTCTCGTGGTTAATCAGCGCAATGATAAGCTCCGTCTGGTTAATCTCGCCACCGGACATCTCCAAAAAGTGGGTACCGCTCTTTAAAATCTCATTAACAAGCTCGTCCTTGTTGGTCACAATGCCAACACTTGTTACGGCAAAGCGGCCCAGGTGTGAGTTCACCATAAGCGGCTGCGGCTCATAATCAGAAATACAGCCAATACCAAGCTTGCCGTGCATTCCGTCAATATCGCGCTCAAATTTTGTGCGGAAAGGAGAGTTCTGAATATTGTGAATCGAACGCTCAAAAGTTCCGTTATCCGCGTAAATGGCTATTCCACCACGCCTCGTCCCCAAGTGCGAATGATAGTCAATACCAAAAAACAAGTCCAGGGAACAGTCCCCTTTGCTTGCAACGCCAAAAATTCCGCCCATAGCCACCTCTTATAAACTAGGCCTAGATTATAAAGAAAATCGCAGAAAAATTCAATTATTTTTTTCTCTTCTCTTTTTGCGGCACTTGCATTTTGAACCGAACACCCTTCTGCTACCATCCATTCCCAGTGTGTGGGCTTTCTGGGGTTCCGGCCTTCGCCTCCATTGCTCCACTCCGTTCCGCAACCCGCCTGCGGCGGGCCCCTCCAATCCCTGCCGTGTTTTTGTTTGCAAACAGGAATGCGAACAATACATTATTTTTTAGCACGTTAAATATTTTTGTTTTCCATCATACATTCGTCAGAATTTTTATCACAAGCCATTCCAAGACTTTCCAACACTTCATCCAGAGGTGCCTTCATTTTTTCCGCAGCAAGCTTAGGATCAATATTAAATTCCCTCACAGCAATTACGGCAGCCTCCACAGCAGAAGCCTTGCGTTCATCCCTGCGTATGTCCATTTCCCATATACCCATAGTGGCGTATGCCTCCTTGAACCCTTCACTTTGCTTAAGATTTTCCACCCGCTTTGTAAGACGTATAGAAAAATCATCTTCGCTTGGGTCGTTAGTGTAGACGAAGCGTAGAAAATCCCTTATCTTTGCGTCCGACTCTTTTTCGTACCCGCTTGCATTATAAATCACTTTTGTTATTTTGTCATTGAAATTCAACTCCTGAACCTCATGGCATTTTGTAGTCAGGGTATAGCAGGAAAACCCGTATTTTTTGCCTCTTTCGTCGCGAAAGGGGTCATCTGTACAGATAAAGACAATGTAGCTTGCCTTTAAGTCCTCATAGTCATGTCCCTTTAGGAGGTTGTCTGTATCTATCATGCTCTGATAGTAGCGGGTTCTTAGGGGAATGGCTGCCTGTGGATACGACAGCATCTCCACGTCTATTATCTTGCCAGAGTCTTTAAGATAGACGTCCATGCGAACACCCTTGCTTGAAAAATATGGTGCAATTTTCTTTTCAAGCTCCGGGTACTCAATATGCGATACTTTTATGTGCAAAAGACGCTCTACAAGTTCTGCGCACAAGGCAGGGTCTCTCATTACGGCTTGGAACATTCCGTCATCGGTAAAGGTAAGTTCGTCTACGGGCTTTCTGCGGTACAATTGTGTTTTCATTAAAACTCCTTACATATATATATATATGCTTTGGAATTCCAATTTGCGACACAAATGCGCAAATTTATTTAGAAAAAATTCTTTTTCTGTACAGTTTTTCACAAAATCGGATCGGGACAGAATTGCTTTCGGCGGCAGCTTTTGCAAAAGGAACCCATCCACACGTCATCGAATTGCTTTGCGGCGGCCCTAACAAAATCCTTGTCAGAGCTTAATACACCGGCTTCAAAATTGCGGGTATTGTCGCCTTTCATGCCAAGCCCCGCACCAGTCAGGTTTGCAGAACCAACATAGGCGGTCTTTAAGTCAAAGATAATAATTTTAAAATGCACGCGAGGGCACAAGACTCTCTCCATGCCGTCAATGAGCGCGGGGTACCTGTCAAAGTCTTTTCTAAAAGCAGGGCCCGGTTCCTTTGCATGAATCAGACGGATTTCCACACCGCACTTTACAAGATCCGACAGCGTCTCCAAAAGAGGCTTTGAAGTGTGGCCACCTTTTACATACAAATCCTTTATGTCCGCAGTTCCAATCCAAAGCAACTTTTTTACAGACTGAATGCGCTCAATCACTTCCGTATAATGCTCGCCGTTGGAAACAAAGCGGAATGAGGAAAACGATGATGTTGGCGCAAGAATATTTTTATTCAACATGGAAAGTACATACAGATTATA
>JAILHV010000033.1 GCA_024695625.1 Treponema sp. | reverse complement strand
GTCCGCCGCTCTCATCATGTGCAAGCACATGAATCCCGCCCGACTTGCATGCTTAAGACGCGCCGCCAGCGTTCGTTCTGAGCCAGGATCGAACTCTCCATGATTTATTCTCATGGGCCGAAGCCCAAAAGATTCCTTCATCAAAGCTCCGCTCCCCTAACGCTCTTTCATTTTCTCTTAGGATTGCTGGTTGCCGCGGATGGTTATCCGCGGACTTGTGTGTGTGTGTTCCTTTGGCACGAAACCTTCCTAAATTCGTCTTCTTTCCTTCCCTTGGTTGTCAAACATCTTTTTTAGAACCGCGTCTTTCGTTGCGGTGAGTATGAATATATACCCTAAGCGGAAAAGTGTCAAGGGAATTTTTCTTTTTTTTTGGATTTTTTTGATTTTTTTTTACGGAAAATTCTTCCGATTTTGAGGATTGCCGTGTCGGGACACGGCAATGACGGTTCTTTGTTTCGGCACAACATTTTCTTTAGAGCGGACCATAATAGGCAAATGCTATCGAATGAAATTGCCCATTGTAGGCAACAACCGTCGCTTGAACCGGACATTTCTCTCCGTCAACTTTAATACTGATATTATAAATTGCATTTTCTTTTCCGCCATTTCCCCAAAATGATTCTTCAAGTAAACACCAGTGAGCCTCAGAAAGGTGAACATAATAAGGAGAATAGCCACAGATTTTTGCAATATTAAAAAGATTTTCGTTAACAGAATAAATGGTAAATCCTCTCTCTCCATCCCTACATTGGTAGAGCATTTTTACATATCCACCATACCCCTCTTTTGTACGGTAATATTTTGTGCCATCGGCAAAAACAAAAGTAGAAATAAGGAATAACAAAACGAGTGTCATTGATTTCTTTTTCATAAAGTTTCTCCTGTGTCAAATTTTTTGTAAAATTCAAGAAATAATTTTAAAGCTTTTAAATTGCTTCCATTACTTTGATTTCCGTATTCTGATTCCGAACCGTTTTCTCCATATTTTTCGATAATCTCTAATATATGTTCACCCAGTTCATCCAAACTTGATAAATTCTCCCTTTCACGAATTCTGTCGATTCTTGACGGATAATCATAAGTTGTGCTAGGATTTCCATTCTTTGACTGTTTCGAATAGCCTTTTTCCCACAACCACTTGCTGAAAGACCGCCAAGCAATTGTTTTGTTCACAAGCAAATCCTCCTTGTAAACTTTGGTTAAGAAAAAAATTTTGACGCGAAACAAGCAACGCGTGTTTCGCGTCAAAAGGGCTCTGTCAAGCCCTTTTGACCATGCTAGCATGGTCAAAAATTTTTCAAAAAAAAAGAGACTGTTTCTAAAGTCATGTTTATATTCTTCACTGCATCATTAATTTAAAATATTTGCATATGGAGGTGCGGCAGGGATTGGAGCACCTTTAGTCCCGGCCGCAGGACGGGATGAGCCGCGCAAGACGGCGAAGTGCGGGAAGCGCCTCAAAAATGGCCTCTTTGCCATTTTTGTGCCCGGGTTTTCTGCAAAAACCCGCAAGCTTCTCCGCGAACATTTAACGCGCCATCCATGGCGCTGCTTGTTATACAAAAGAAAAAATGGCAAGGTGTTCTTTTATGGAACATTTGTATTACCAAGAAAGCGCCGCAAAAAGAGAAAGAAGAAAAAGACTTGGATTTATTTTAGGGATTTTACGCTTTCGCCTTCTATGAACTGGAAGGGGACGAATTTGTGGGAGGGTTTTCGGCCGTGTTCGATGGAATTTAGGAGGGATGAGAGGCCTTCGTTTGCTAGGCTTGTGCAGTCCTGGCGGATGGTGGTGATTCTGGGGCATGAGTAGGAGGCCACGCTGAGGCCGTCGAAGCCTGTGATGCTTATGTCTTTTGGGATGCTGATTCCCATGTCCGCAAAACTGCGGCAGGCTCCCATTGCCATTACGTCTGACATTGTGAATACTGCACTTGCGTCCGGGCATTTTTTTAGGAGACTTTTTGCTGCATCGAATCCACCCTGTAGGGAATACATGGACGTTATATACATGCTTTCTTTGTTGAAGGGGATGGAGTAGTCGTTCATTGCGCGGAGGAAGCCATTGAAGCGTCTGCGGCTTAGGCAGCTGCTTTGAAGTTCACCGCCTATGACGCAGATTTTTTTGTGGCCATTTTTTATGAGGTATTCGGTGCAGAAATATGAGGCTTTTTCGTCGTCTGTACTTACGCTTGAGAGGTTTTTAGACTGACTGCCATCTTTGCCTTCGGGGCTGTTGGCTATTAGTACGCAGGGGACTTTTATTGCATCGAATTCTTCTTTGCCAGAGTCGGGGTTTCCGCCAAGGAATATTATGCCTGCAGGTTTTTGCTCGTAGTAGATTTTGCAGGCGGCCTGGGTTCCGTTGTCGTATTCGTTTAGGACAAAAACGCTGGCATTATATGGAAGATTTTGGAGCTTGTTTTGAATTATTTCCAGGAGGGAGTTGAAGAGGATGCTTTGCGCACCTTGTACCAGGACCGCGATTGTTCTGGGGGCGTGTTCCTTTAGTTTTTTGGCATTCTGGTTCAGGACGAAGCCGTACTTGTCTACTACGGAGTAGATTTTTTGTCTGGCTTTGTCGCTGATGCCGGGATGGTTGTTGAGCGCACGGGATACGGTTCCAACTCCGTAGCCGCATTCTTTTGCAATGTCTTTTATTGTCATATTCTCTCCATTATCCATTTTTTTGCAACATTGTCCAATGGAAAATTCGACACAAAAAAAGCATCACCCCTTAACAGCACCAGAAATAACCCCCTTTATAATATATTTCTGGGCAGAAATATAAAAAGCAATAATCGGTATAATTGCAACCACCAGCATTGCCATGAATCCGCCGTAATCGGTAGCACCGTAAGCCCCCTGCATTGCAATCTGAATCGCCACGGGAACAGTCTTGTTGTCCGTACCAAGAACAAGATAAGGCAGAAGGTAGTCATTCCAAACCCACATAGCGTTAAGAATCGCCACAGTTATTGCAGTTGGCTTTAAAACCGGAAAGACCACAAGAAAGAATGTCTGCAAAGGATTGCACCCGTCTATCTCTGCCGCCTCCTCCATCTCTGCCGGAACAGCCTTAACAAAACCTGCAAACATAAAAACAGAAAGCCCCGCCCCAAAGCCAAGGTAGACAAGCGTAATGCCAAAAACATTGTCAAAGTTCATCTTGTTAACAATATAAGTCATCGTGAACATTACCATCTGGAATGGAACAATCATGCTAAAGGCAAAAAGATAGTAAAGCGAGCGTGTAAACTTATTTTTTACGCGGACGATGAACCAAGAAGTCATAGACGTGCATACAACAATCAGCGCAAGAGATGCAACCGTTATAAAAACAGAGCGCAGGAAAGCAAGAAAAAATCCCGAACTTGTAATTCCGTTTATATAGTTCTGCATGCCAACAAAAGTTTCCCTTGCCGGAAGAGAAAAAGGCGAGCTAGAAATATAAAGCTTGGACTTAAATGAATTCATAAAGACCAAAAAAACCGGCACCAGAAAAATTGCAGAAAGCAAAACCAGAAAACAGAATATGATTGTTTTTTCAGTCTGCCTTGTATGAGAGTATTTCATTGTTCAACCTCCTTTCTTGTTGAAAACTTAAGCTGGACGAATGCAATCAGGGCAACGATTATAAAGAAGACCACAGCCTTAGCCTGGCCAACGCCCTGCCAGCCTACCCTTCCGTAGAAAGTATTGTATATGTTAAGAGCAAGCATTTCCGTTGAATGTTCTGGAGCACCCGCAGTAAGTGCCAGGTTCTGGTCAAACATTTTAAATGTGTTTGCAAGGGTAAGGAAAGTGCAAATTGTAATGGAAGGCATTACCATAGGAATTTTTACGCGGAATAAAATCTTAAGGTGGCCGGCACCGTCTATCTGGGCAGCCTCAATAAGTTCCCCTGGAATGTTCTGCAAACCTGCAATGTAGATTACCATCATGTAGCCGGTAAGCTGCCAGTTTGTAAGAATCACAAGACCCCAAAAGCCGTACTTGGCATCAAAAGTTATGTCAACTCCCAAGGGAGCAAGAGTTCCGTTTATGAGCAGGTTCCAGATGTAGCCCAAGACAATTCCGCCGATAAGGTTTGGCATGAAAAATATTGAGCGGAAAATTCCAGTTCCCTTAATTTCTTTTGTAAGCAGGATAGCAAGAGAAAAAGCAAAGACGTTCACGGTAACAATAGAGACAGCCGTAAACAGGGAAGTAAAAAGCAGGGCATGAATAAAATCGTTGTCAAAGGTAAAGGCCTTTATGTAATTTGCAAGCCCCACGAATTTTGCGTTCGTTACGGTCGTAAACTTTGTAAAAGACAGCCCTATTCCCATCACAAAAGGAAGAAGGAAAAACAAAGAGAATGCAATCAGAGTGGGCAGTATAAATATAGGAAAATATTTGTTTATAGACTTGTTATTCATAAGCTTCCCTAAAAAACGGCAGTCCTTGAATCTTTAAAGTTTGGAGGCGAAAGTTCCAAGAACTGCCGAATAATACAAATTAATTTGAATGGTAAATTTTTGGACGTAATCCGATTTGTTCTACCATCCATTTTTTGGCTAGTCGACAACTATGCCTATGCGCCACCGCCGTTCCGCCCTTCGCTCACGCTCATAGCCTTCGGCTACTAAAGGGGCTCCATGGCGGCGTAGGCTGATTTATGCACTAGTTAGCAGAAGATTCCTTTGCCCAAGAATCCACAACCTGGGTAGCAACTTCATCCCAAGTCTTTGTTCCCTGTGCGTACTTGAGCAGGGCACCGCCAAAGTCATCCTTGAATTTCTGAGACGGAAAGAGGGTAAAGTTCCAGGCAACAGAAGTAATTCCGTCTTTTGCCATCCAGTTGCTAATTTCAACTGCAAGCGGATCCGTTGGACGCTCTGAATCAGAGAAGGTGTCAAATGGGGCAATAAAGCCAAGCTTGTTCGTAACATAGTCCTTTCCTGTTGCGCTGGAATAAAGCCAGTAGATAAAGTCTGCAGTTGCCTTCTGGTCTTTTTCGCTTGCCTGGCTGTTGATGCAGTAGAAGTTTTCTGTTCCAATGCACAAGCCCTGTGATTCCTCTCCGGAAGCGCCAGTGTATATTGGAAGATATTTTACGTTTTCAGCAAGAACCTTGTTTCCGCTAACACCTGCAATCTGACCCCAAGCCCAGTTTCCGTTCTGAACCATTACGCACTTTTCAAGGGCAAATTCTGCCATTGAATCTGTTACAGTCTTTGTACCGACGCTCTTCCTGTCTACAGTGCTGTTGTTAAGGTAAAGGTCAAGGATGCCCTGGAAATTCTTTCCGTAGCTAAAAGAGATTTTTTTTGTTGCATCGCTTGCAAGGTCTACGTTCCCGCTCTTGAATTCATAATATACAGGAAGGTTTGCAAGGTGGGTCTGCCATCTCCAGTCTTCCCCTGCCTTTAATGATGTGCTTGCAAAAACACCGTCAATGCCAAGTTCCTTTGCGTTCTTCTGCATGTCTTCTACAACTTCCTTAAGCTTTGCAAAGTTGTTAATTTCATCCATGCTTGAATAGCTTACAGCCTTTGAAGCAAGGGCAAAGTATTTGTCTGTAAGTGCCTTGTTGTAGATGATTCCGTAGCCTTCTACTACATAGGGAATTCCGTAAACGCCGCTTCCAGATGTAATTGCAAGAGACTTGTCTGCAAGGTGCTTGTAGAGTTCAGTTCCAGAAAGATCCTGGCAGTAGTCCTTCCAGTTTGCATAGCCGCGCGGACCGTTAATCTGGAAAAGTGTTGGTGCTTCTTTTGTGGCCATCTTGGAGACAAGGGTCTGCTCGTAGGAATTGTTTGCGGCTGTTTCCACAACAACCTTTACGCCGGTTTCCTTTTCGTATGCAGCTGCAAGTTCCTGATAAATTTCTGCAACCTCCGGCTTAAAGTTCAAAAAGCGGACAGTTCCCTTTGCATCTGCTTTCTTTCCGCCGCAAGACTCAAGCGAAAGTCCCATTCCCATTACCGCAGCAAGACAAATTGCACGGCCAAAGATTTTGTTCATTTTTTTCATAAAATGCTCCTCTGGTTTTTAGCCTGTTTTTGGAAACGTTTCCAATTAAATAAATCTTAGACCTTACCCAAGAGGAATGTCAAACTATTTTTTTACTTTGCGCAATCTTTGTGATTATTGTACCGCATTTAAATACTTTTATTTCATTTTCGACTAAAAGGCAGCTGCAAGAATCAAGTTCGGAATGACAGCTGCCACCCAAAGCCTAATTCCTGTCTGCATCAAGTGCCTTCACCCTATTTTATGGCATCAGCTTTTTTCTGGTGCTCATCCATTATAGGATTCCAATAGTCTGCATACTTTTCCATGTAGGCTGAGTTTTCAGGGCAAGAAAGGCCATACCTGATGAACTGCTCATCGTAATAAGTACTCTTGCTTGAATAGACGGAATAGAAAAGTTCCGGGGATGTATAAAAGGCCTGCATAAACCCTCTTATATTTAAATTGTAGCTTACACTATCACCGCCGTCCATCTTCCTAAAGTTTTCCTCATTGGCTAAAACAGCGTAGTTACAATCAGAAAGATATTCTTCATCATCAATCAAAATTGAGGAATCCGTAATGCCTGAGATTTTTAATGTCTCCACTTTTTCTTCAGAAACATTGTTATCGTCTCCGTCAAACTCAAACCTGGATCTTGTGGTAACAGTCCTGTTTTTAAAGTTGCAGTTCCATGTTCCAAAAGCCCCTGCCCCCATTTCTGCGTATAAAATGCTTACTTCTCCGTTTTGCTTAAAAACATATATGAGCGGCGGACAATCAGGCTTTGCTCTTTTTTGAATCCATTGATTCTTTGTAAGGAATTTTCTA
>JAILHV010000249.1 GCA_024695625.1 Treponema sp. | reverse complement strand
TGGATTCTTTACGAGGGGGCTTGTTTCGCTTGTTACTGCAATCATGTGCTTGGAAACTTCACAGCCTGCGTTTTTGATGTATTCCTTTACGAAAGATTCGTTTGTAAGGGTTTCCAGTGTTGTTCCGCTCTTGGAAACAAGAATAAAGATTGTCTTTGCAATGTCTATTGAATTGAGAACGGAAACTGCATCGTCCGGGTCAACGTTGGAGATGAAGTGGGCCTCCATCTTAAACTTATTGTTTGCCTTTGCCCAGTTTTCAAGGGCAAGGTACATTGCGCGCGGGCCAAGGTCGCTACCGCCAATACCAATCTGGCATACGGTTGTGTATTTTTCGCCTTTTTCGTTTACAAGTGCGCCTGAGTGGACTTTTTCTGCAAATTCAGCGATTTTTTTCTGCTGCTCAACGTAAAAAGCCCTCTTGTTTGTGCTGCCTGCCATTACGTCTTTGCCAAGCTGGCCTCTTGTAAGGTGGTGGAGAACCATGCGGCCCTCGCCTGTGTTAACAACGTCGCCATTGTAGAGAGCCTCAAACTTTTCAAGAAGCTGTGTCTCTTTTGCCAAGTCCTTGAATACCTGGATTGTGCGGCCGTCAACTGCCTTTGCGGCGTAGTTGTAGGTGAGACCTGCGCCCATCTTGATTGAATATTCTGAAACGCGTTTTGCGGCGCCTTCAGCCTTAAGCTCTTTTGCTATGGAAACTGAGTCTTTGAGCGACTGGAGTTTCTTAAAGCTTTCGAGAGATGTTAGGTTGTTCCATGCGATTTCTGCCATTTTAAAGCCCCTGATAAAAATTGTTAGCTAAATATACCAAAAATCAAAAAATTATGCTATACTAAAGTTAGCGGCATTTTTCTGCAAAAAGCATTGTGCAAGGCTTTGTGCAAAAGCATGATGCAAAGCGGAAAACACTAAACTGCCGTATGGAGGAAATTTTATGGTGAATCTTCTTATTACAATCCTTGTGGGTGCCTTTGTCGGTTGGCTTGCAAGCATAGTTATGAAGTCTGCTCACGGATTCTGGCTTTCATGCCTTCTTGGTATTGTCGGTAGCGCAATCGGCGGCTGGCTGGCAGGAGTCCTCGGAATCCACATTGGTAGCGGCCTTATAAGCTCGCTCATCGTAGGCGTTGCGGGAACCTGTATCCTCATTGCAATCGTCCGCGCAATCATGGGCAAAAAGTTCTAATTTTTCTTATTCTAAGGGGGAGGAGCAGCCGCTCGAAGCTTTGCTGCGATTCCCCCTGTCCTTTGCCATCAGCAGTAAGCAGCTGCTTCTTTGGCACACCCCAGCTAGAAGAGCAATCCCTTTGCAAATGACCCGCAATGCCTGCTATAATTGTTTAGAGAGCGTATAATGGTAAGAAAGTCGTTATGGATATGAAAAAGACTATGAGTACATTTGACCGGATGATGGAAAATCCTGAATGGAAAGCTGATTTTGAAAAGGAGGCTGTTTTTATGACAATGACAGCGGTTTCTATAGATGTTCCAAAGAATATGGTGGAATATACGGTTTCTGATGACGAAAAAACAAACCTTATCCGCAACGCAATGATTTTGTTTCCTTATATTCAAAACGATACTATTTCTCATGGCAAGGCCGCACAGATTCTTGGTATTCACAAAATGGATTTGATTGCATTGTACAGCAATCTTGGACTTCCATATCTTAATCAGACAAGCGATGAACTAGAAAGTGATGTTGCTGTATTAAAAGAGCTCCGGAGAAATGTTGTATGACGGTCGTTTCTGATACTACTCCGCTGATTTCTCTTATAAAAATAAACCGCCTGGATTTGCTAGAAAAATTATTTCACGAAGTATTGATTCCTGAGGCTGTTTACAGAGAACTTACTACCAATCAGAGTTTTGCTTTAGAGGCCGAAGAAGTAAAGAAAGCCCCTTTCTTAAAAGTTTCTCCAGTTCAAAATAAGCAGTCTATTCAGATTTTGCAAGCCGTAAGCGGTCTTGATGATGGTGAAAGTGAGGCTATCGTTCTTGCAGTAGAAAAACTGTCTGATGTATTGATTATAGATGAGCGCAGAGGTAGAAAAGTTGCACAACAGCTTGGAATTTCTATTACTGGAACTGTGGGTATTTTGGTTCAGGCTAATGACGAAGGTATGATTTCAAAAGCAGATGCAAAAAGTTGCTTTGATTTTTTGAAGCAGAGCAATATTCGTTTGAGTGAAAATCTTATTCAATCAGCATTGGACATGATGAAATAGTTTACGGCATAATCTTGCAGTCAAGAAGGTACTCTTCTTTTAGCGAGTATTTTCTGCCAAAACTATGGGTTGTAATATAGTGGGTAACAGGGAAGTCGCTTCCGAAGAGGATTTTTGATTTTTCGCGGACAAGTGAGCGGAGTTTTTCCAGGTTCTTTTCTTCAATGCAGGCTGTGTCGCAGAAGATGTTTTTGTGGGTGTTTACAAGTTCTGCACATTCTTTTACAGGATTTGAGTGTGCCAGGATCAGGACGGAATTTGGGCGTTCAATTGCAAATGGCGAAAACCTTGTTGGTAAGTCATCTGGAATTGTTCCCGAATGAACTAAGACTGGCTTTTTGTTTTGGGCTGACCAGTCAAAAATTTCTTCCATGCATTTTTTGTGGCGGGGGTTTTCTAAGTCCCATTTTTGCGCTGCCGGATGAAGTTTTATTCCGCAGTAGTCGAAGGTTTTGGTTGCGGAAAACACGGAGATATTTTCGTCTGCATACTTGGGGACAAACCAGAGGTAGGGGCGCACTTTTAGCTTGCCGGAGTAGGAGAGGGCGTAGGCTGTTTCCTCTTCAATCTTCAAAAGCTCTACGTCGTCCCTGCAGCTTGATGTGGAGGAAAATCGCGCTTCGTCAATGCCGTAGTTTGCCCCAGCTTCTTCGATTGCCTCAAAGACTTCCAGTGCGTCGTAGTAGAGTTCGTTGAATTGGCCTATGTGGATGTGGTGGTCTGTCATGGGGAAAGATTAAGCCATAGCCTCTTCTTTTTCTTGAACTGTTATAAGATCTAGTTCAACTACTCGTTCAAATTGTTTTGGGTATCTCACATATAAACTTTTAAGATAATCCTTGAGTCCACCTGTTATACTTCTCTTTTTTTTAATTTCCTTTTCAAGTTCTGAATCAGTCCATGCGCGAATTAGTTTTTCTTGTTTTGTCATGTTTAATACCTCTTACGGTTGAAAATATTCTGGTCAATATTTTTTTATAATCTTGTCTGCCACTGCCCATGCATGACCAGGTGCAGAGCCATTCTTTGGAGATAGCGTTCCAAGAATGGTAGCAATTGTTTTCTTATCCTCATCATTTGCTTCATCGTAGATATGTTCTAAAGTTGCTTTATAGTTAATTTTACCCTTTGCGTTCATAAGTTTTTTTCCTAACTAGACCAGTTCTAAACCTTTGTTGTTGAACTGGTCGTGGTTTTAAAATTGTAGTTTCCGAATTGGCTTAATAAATATTTTCAGGATTCAAACCTAGCCCAGCTATGCCTTCCTGTGTTTGAGGCAGGGCATCTACCTCCTTGGTCAGGATTCGGAGCACCATTAGTCATTTCAAAAATCTTTCCACAATATCTACATTTATAAACACATTGCCCTGAGTAGCTAGCTATGCTACCTAGAAGGCCTCCTAAGAAACCTCCCATAAACACACCCTTTCCTAATTTTACCGCATACGCCGGTTTAATGTTCTTCATAGATTTCATAGCGAAATCCTCCTTAGTAAAATTTTTTTTGAAAGCAAAACTTGCTTTGTTCGGGAAGGAAATGCTGGCGAATTGGATTGGTCAGCTTTTCCTTAGCGTTCTGGTTATATTTTAAGCCCTGTTTTATACTCTGTCAAGCATAAAAATATTCTATAGGAAATTGGCGGTAGGCTCTATAGGATATTATTATTTCTGCATGACGAATGAAGAAATGCTTGCTTACGTGGCGGATTCGATACGCAGGATTAGGCTGGCGAAGGGATTTTCTCAGTTGGATTTATCCGCTGCTGCCAATATGTCGCAAAGTTTTATTGCCAATATTGAGAAGGGGAAGAAGGAACCGTCTGCAATGACTTTGATTCGCATTGCACATGCTCTTGAGGTAAGTCCCCGCGATTTTTTTCCGGATTCGCAAGCTGGTAATTTGGCAAGCGTTAGGGAAGGGATAAAGAAAGAGATTATCGAGCTTTTGGGGCACTTGTAGAAAAAGCTTCTACTTGACTAAAACTGCATAAATATACATAATTGTGCATAAGAGGTTTTGCTTTGAAAGAGAGGCTTACACGGCTTAAGACCGATCGCAAATTGATAAAAAACTACCGCATAGAGAGCC
>JAILHV010000083.1 GCA_024695625.1 Treponema sp. | reverse complement strand
AGGATCGGCAGTGCTTTTAATTCTTATTGTTTTGCTAATTGCCTTCATAACTTTTAGTTCCTTTCTGGCTTTTAGACGGACGGGAAAAATATCTGAATTTTTCTTTTTAATAATAACCCTTCTCCTTTACGCATTCATCTTCTTTGTCCACTGGCCAAGAAGAATTTCCAAGTTCTACAGATCAGACAAGTCGCTTCAGACTGAGCAGGAATTAACCCTTACGGAAAGCAGTATTACAGGAAGTTCTGAGCGCGGTTCATATACTTATACAACGGAAGACTTTATAAGAGTCTTTTTTGGAAAGAGCGTAATCGCTGTCTACGTTGCCCTCTACAAGGCAATTCTTATTCCCCGCCACTGCTTTTCTTCAAAAGAAGAAGAGGCGCAAATAGAAAGTTTTATAAAAGAACACTACGCCAAGGCAAAAAAATAGGTAAGTGTTCTTTTTGAGGCGCATTTGTTCTGCATAAAAAAGTGCCGCAAAAAAATAAAGAAAATTACTGGTACCACCTTACGTAGTCCACTTCCATCTGGCAAAAATCCAGTTCCTTGGGTATGCTTCCCCCAAGACTACCTCCCATTGCAAGGTTTATTATCACATAGAAATCTTTGTCAAAGGGCCAGCTGTTTTCGCTCTTTTGTGCATCGTGGGGATTCTTGTATTCAGAAAATGCCTCTCCGTCGCAGTACCAAGTGATGGCATCCTCTGTCCAGCGGACTCCGTATGTATGCCATTTTTTTTCAATGTTTTCTACTATTATATATTCGCTTTTTACAGGACTTCCACCGTAACCTGCCTTGCAGTGGGCAGTGCCGTAGGTTTTGTCTTGCCAAGTGCTTGCGGCGTGTTCCATAACGTCTATTTCGCCAGAGCGTGGCCATTGGCCGTATTCGTTTTTGTCGCTCATCATCCAGAGGGCGGGCCAGGAGCCTTTGCGGTCTGGAACCTTTGCCCTAAATTCTATGTAGCCGTAGGTAAAGGCCTTTTTCCAGCGGGAGATTAGCCTTGCACTGGTCCACTTGCCTTTTGCATCTTTTTGCGCAACAATTTTTAGGCTGCCCTTGCTTACGTAGGAGTTTGCCCTTTCCTTGGTGTAGTTCTGCACTTCAGAATTTCCCCAGCCGTGAGCGCCTTCGTTCCAGTCCCAGTTTTCCTCGTCGGGACAGTCGCTTTCCCCGTCGAATTCATCGCTCCAGACAAGCTTCATGTCTTTTACAAAGTCCGGGGAGCTTGCCCCCTGCCCGCAAGAAAAAAACAAAGCCTGCATTAAGACCGCCGTCAAAACCCAAAAATTAGCCCTTACCATAAAATCTCCATTGAATAATTATAGCACGGTTCTTTCTATAAATGTTCTTTTTTTGGAGCACATTCTTTTTTTTACTGTGTCCGGCACTCCGTGTCCGGCCAAACCCATGCAATTTTTACTCATCGCAAACAAGAAGCGCCATGGAGGGCGCGTCATCTGTTTGCGGAAAGATGGGGCAAGTTTTCCGAAGGAAAACTTGTGGGGAAAAATTGCACGGAGACAATTTTTCCCCGCTTTCCAGGGTTCCGCTAACGCTCCAGCCTCCTCTCTTCGTTGCGGTGGCCGGCTGCGCCGCCCTTCCAATCGGGGCTAGGCTCTATTTGCTGTACGCTTTAAAGATTCATTCTCTATGTCATTAATTTTTCCCTTCTCCAAGAACTTGCAGAAGGTAAGTGCTTTCTAGAACATGAGGTTCGCTATCCGATAAAATCTGAGGTACGCTGGAATGGAAGCGTACCTTGTTTTGGAATAACGCTTCTTATGATTATTTTGTTTTTGTACTTACCTTATACAAACGCCGCATTCCCTGTTGCAAACTTTACAAATCAATGCTATATTGCCAAAAATATTTTGGAGAGTTTATGACACTGACCATTATGCAAATAATAGAAAAATATCCGGCCATAGGTTATGTCCTTACCGGTTTAATTTTTTTGCTTCTTCCGGCAATCTTGGTTGTGGGGTTGGTAAAAAGCATAAGGCGCAAAAGCAAAAAGGGGATAATCGTTTTTTCCTGCCTTAATTTATGCTTCATACTTTTTGTCTTGTATTTGATATATTCCATTTACTTAACGTTCTGTGCTATAAAAATGTTCAACCAGGAAAGCAGGATTGAGTCTGAGCGCATCCACAATTATAAAGTTCAGGAAATTGAAAGTAGTGAAGTGGCAGAGGAGTTGGAAAAAGGCAACTTTCCAATAGTAAAGATAAATGAAGGGCTTGTAATAGGCGGTGAATACGACAAGGCATTCAAGTTTTACAACAAGCAGGATTATAAAATAGCAGCCTTTGTTTTTTATATTGACGGTTTTGAAGTTTATGTAGAGTCTGATTTTCTTCCGGGGCATTTTTACGAAATCAATTTTGAAAATATTCAAAAAAGTTATACAATAAAAGATGTGGGCGTCTTTTACAGAAAGGGCGATGGGGAAAAATCAGAAGTATGGACAGACCAAATGGAAGACAGGATAAACAGCCTGTTTGTAAAAAAATGAATGCGCTTGTAATTAACTGTAGCCCTGTAAAAAATGGGGCAACGGCAGAAATGGTGAACCTTGTTGCCGAATGCATACAGGAAAAGTATTCCGTAAAGAAAGTCTGCATTGGAGACTTCAAGGTTGAATTTTGCAAGGGTTGCAGAAGCTGCCACAAAACTGCCAAATGTTCAAACTTTGATGACGATTTTAACAATCTTGTTTTGGAATTTGAAAAGGCGGATGTGATAGTTTCTTGCGCACCTTCTTACTGGGCAGATGTTCCCGGCCAGTACAAGGCTTTTATAGACCGCTGGACTCCTTGGTGCAATACCCATGAACCTCATGCGAAGTTAAACGCCGGCAAAAAAGGCTATTCTATGGTCTTGCGCACAGGCCCCGGCATGCAGGAGTGTGAGCGTCTAATCCAAACTATAGAGCATTTCTACGGCCACCTGGAAATTGAGTCTACAAACCGCATTGGCTTTACAGCTGTAGAAAATAAAAACGACCTTTTGGCACACAAAAACCAAATTGAAGACTTCTGTAGCAGAATATAGTCATGGGCTCATGTTGAATTGAATCTTTGCAGCTTACTCGATTTCAGCCTACGCCCGATTGGAGGGGCGGCGTAGCCGGCCACCGCAACGAAGTGAGGAGGCTGGAGCGAAAGCGGAACCCTGGAAAGCGGGATAAAATGCCCTCCGTGGCATTTTATCCCGCAAGTTTTCTGGCGAAAACTTGCCCGTTTCTTACGCGAACAAATGACGCGCCGTCCTTGGCGCTGCTTGTTTTACTGGACAAAATGCCGTGGAGTTTGACCGGACACGGAGTGCCGGGCACAGTAAAAGTTGGCCTGCCGTCCAAATTTCAAAAATAATCAGAATTCTATTGACTTTACTTGCCGGAATGTATATATTTACATTTAGTTACCGATTGTTCGGTAACAATACGCGCTATGGCAGAGAATACAAAAGAAAGGATAATAAGCGCGGTGTTTTCATTCTACCGCGACGGAAAAATAAAGAAAATTTCTCTTTCCAAGATTGCCGCAGAGGTTGGCATTAGCAAGGCTGCCATTTTCCGCCA
>JAILHV010000237.1 GCA_024695625.1 Treponema sp. | reverse complement strand
GCAGGAATCCAGCACGTCCAGCTTGTTCAAGAGGTCTGCCTTTAGGTTTTCGCCTTCACGGATGCGGTCACTTACGAATCCATTCAAAACTTCTTCAAAAACAGGCTCTATCTTTTTCCAATAGCTCTCAGGGTCGTATTCGTATGTTACGTTAAGAACTCCCTCCTGCTCTATGATAAGGCTAAGAGGAATGTCACTGGCGCTTTGGCCTACAGCTTGGGCAACAGAGGCAATTGCGTCCCTGTAGCGGACTGCGGCTTTTGTATCTGCGACAATTTTTGCGGAGCTTTCCAAATCCTTTACGCGGATATAGACATCCACTTTACCCCTTATTATTTTGGAACAGATTGTCTTTCTTATGCGGCTTTCCAACACGTTAAGGAACTGGGGCAAATTTATGCTCAAATCCAAAAAGCGGGAATTAACGGAACGGATTTCTACGCTCACCTGAGTTGATTCAATAACGGCTTCCTTATAGCCGTAGCCTGTCATGCTGTTCAATTGCTTACTCCCTTCTTTAGCTCGTCATAAATCATTTGACCAACCTTCCAGTTGTCTCCGGCTCCCATGGTAACAAAAAGATATCCGTCTGGATATTGGCTTCCGCTTGGCTCAGAAAGAAGCTCAAGTCCTTTCTTTGCGGCCTCGTCAAATTCTCCGCAGTAGAAGACGTCTGAATGGCGGAACCTTGCATGTTCAGCAAGCTTTTTTCCTGTTACGGTAAAAAACTCTGCGGATTCCCTTGCACTGGCATATATCTTGTTGATGATTACCTTGTCCGCAGCACCAAAGCAATCTGCAAACTCTTCGAGCAGGGCTTGTGTGCGTGAATAGGTGTGGCTCATAAAGTCTACGATAATCTTGTGACCCTTGTAGAAATTTCTGAATCCCTTTAAGGTGCTTTTTACGGCAGTTGGATGGTGGCCATAGTCATCTATAAAAATAACGTCCTGACCGCCTGGTGTTTTTGCGCTGCCAATAATTTCGCTGCGCCTCTTTCCGCCCTTAAAATTCAAAAGGCCTTCCTTTATCTTTTCATGAAAATCAGCAACATTCTTTCCGTCGGATGCAATAAGCTCGCAGCAGAGGGCAACAGCCGCTGTGGCATTCCTAACGTTGTGCTCACCGGGTACGCAGATAGCGCATTCACCGATGGAATTAATTGTAAAATATTGCCTGCCGTTTTTTACTTCCCCAAAGGAAACCTTGTAGGGGCCACTTGCATTTGTTCCGTAAGGCACAAGCTCCAAGTCCTGCCTCATCTGTTTTGCAAGGCCAGCTGCTTCAACCGCACCAGCATCGTCGGCACAGTAGATTAGCTGACCGTATGGTGGCAAAAGGCATATATAGTCAACAAAGGCTTTTCTTATGTCTGCATAGGTTGGGTAATAATCCTGATGGTCGCTTTCTACGGAAGTTAGCACGATTTTTTTTGGGTGGTAGGCCATAAAGTGACGCTGGTATTCGCAGGTTTCCGCAACAAAATAATTCTTTCCGCCCGGAACAAAGGAATCGGACGTCATTGTGCAGGTTGACTTTCCGAATGAAGTGATTATGCTTCCTGCAAGAGCCTGGGACGGAAGGTTAACGGACTTTAGTATTGTTCCCGTAAGGCCCGTGGTGGTGGTTTTTCCGTGAACACCGCAGATTCCCGCGCTGTAGGAAAGAGCAGAATAGGCACCGAGGGCTTCGCTGTACAAGAGTGTTGGTATTCCAAGCTCCTCTGCCTTTGCAAGCTCAGGATTTTTTTCTGCACTGTATGCGCTTGAATGAATTACAAACTGAATGTCTTTGCTTATGTTTGCCGCATCGAATGGCAAGGCCTTTATGCCAAGATTCTCCAGAATTTCATCTGTATAAAAACGTTCGGAGACATCGCTTCCTGTTATGACTGCCCCGCGCTTGTTAAGTAGTTCTACAAGGGCAGCCATTCCGGTTCCCTTTATTCCGACAAAATGTATGCGGACACCCTTTAAGTTTTCGGGCAAAGTGTTCAAATCTGTTTTCATGCGTATATTATAGCACAGAGGGCATTTCTTTGCAAACATGGATTTTTTTGGGTCATACGCCCGATTGTAGGGGCGGCAAAGCCGTTCGCGAAGCGAATGGAGGGAGCCTTGCGACCGGAACCCCGGAAAGCGGGGAATAAAAAGGAGTGAATTCCCGATTGCAGCCAACAGATGAATGTAAAATATAAAATGCCGTCCAAAAAATAAAAAAAAAGCCCCGCCTGGCGCTCTCCTTTAAGGCTCCGGCGGGACGGTATAAAAAAGTTCGAAGGAATTAGCCCCTCTGTCCTGAAAGTTCAATGTAAATCTGGTCGGCAAGTCCAAAGTGGGAATTTTTGGTAAGGCTTTCTGCGTAGTTGTCGTACATCATGTCTTCGTACATGTCGCGGGCATAGTCATTCTTTCCGAACAACTCGCTCTTCTGGATTGTCTTTCTTGCGGAAGAAAGCATCATCTTTACCATGTAGTTTTCAAGTTCCTTTGACTGGGCGTAAAGCTCTGATGTCTTGTCGATTACAGGTTTCTTGCCCTTTGACGTTGTGCTTGTGGCGGCAAAACCTTCCGGCTT
>JAILHV010000140.1 GCA_024695625.1 Treponema sp. | reverse complement strand
GTTCTTAATATTGTATTCCATATTATAACCTCTTAGCCCTGCGTCTTCTCCGCAGGTGCTAGCAATATACTAAAGTATTTTTATTTCTTTGTAAATAAAGAGTGTGCATATTTATGCAATTTTTTGTATTTTTCTTGCGGCTGATTTTGGCATGGAAAGTAATGCAGAAGCCCAGAACTGTTCTCCGTGTTTTTTACAATGATTCTAATGTTAATAAAAGAATTTTATGATATACTGACTTTGCAAAAAAGCTATTAGTAAGGAAAGAAAAATGTTGGAAAAGATGGGGGAGTTTTTTGATGCCCGCTTGGATGGCTATGAAGAGCACCAGATGAATACGATTGAGGATGCGCGGGAGTTTTATCCTTTTACGGCTGCCTGTCTGCCAAGGAATGCCGGCACCAAGGTCTTGGATTTGGGCTGCGGTACGGGGCTTGAGCTGGAGGAGTTTTTTAGGCTGAATCCGGATGCGGTGGTTACGGGAATTGATCTTGCCAAGGGGCTGCTGGATTTTTTGCGGGGTAAATTTGCGGACAAGAAGATTGAGCTTGTGCTTGGTTCATATTTTGAGCTTCCTTTTGGGGAGAATCGGTTTGATGCGGCTCTTTCTGTTGAATCCTTGCACCATTTTACTAAAAAGGAAAAGCTTCCGCTTTATAAAAAGCTTAGGAATGCGCTAAAGCCTGGCGGATATTTTATTCTTACTGACTATTTTGCGTCTTCTGATGAAGAGGAGTCTTTTTTGCGCTGGGAACTTTTGCGCTTGCGGAAGGAGCAGAACCTTCCCGACGGCGAATTTTACCACTATGACACTCCACTGACGGTTGCCCACGAGACGGAAGCCCTTCTTGAATCCGGTTTTTCTTCTGTGGAGGAAGTAAAAAGCTGGGGGGTAACGCATACGCTTAGGGCTTTGCGGTAAAATTGAGCAGGCGTTGTGCGCTCGCTACGCGAGCTACCGAGTTTTCTGTCGAAAACTCGCGGATTTCTATGCGAACTTGAAATAAAATATTGGGGTGTTGCGGGGCTTTGCAAAGGGATTGCCCCGCAGAGGGGGTAGCGGAAGACTTCTCCCTCCTAATGTACGAGAAGTAGGGGTGGGGACTTGCAGCGCAGCTTCGAGCGGACTTTTCCCTCCTGTATGCTATAAAGGTAAATTTAATTGTCATTGTAATTTTTTTTGTAATGTAGTAAGATAGGCGCGATGTATGCTCTTAGGTTGGCGCTGAAAAACGTCATTTCACGGAAAAGTTCGCTTGTAATTATACTTTTTATCTCATTTGCGATTGCGCTGCTTTTTGTTTCCAATGCAGTGTTTGACGGTACTGACCATGGGCTTGAGCGTACTTTTATAAACAGTTTTACCGGGAACATAGTTCTAAGGCCAAAGGTGGACTTTCCGCTTAGCCTTTTTGGGGACGAAACGCCTGTTACCGGTGCCCTTTCTGAAATTCCCACTCTTGTTCCCTATGCAAAGATAAAGGAGCTTGCCCTCAAGACGGAGGGGGTCAAGGCAGTGATTCCACAGGTTACGGGTTATGCGGCTCTTAATGTGAATGACTGCCGTATTCCCATGTCGTTTTTTGGGGTTCCGGGCAGTCAGTATACGGGAATGATGTCCAGTATTAAGATTATTGAAGGGCGGGCCTTTGCAGACGGTGAGTCTGGCGTTATGCTGAGTAAGGATGCCCTTAAAAGAATCAATGAAGAGTCTGGTACGGAGCTTGGCGTTGGTTCGGAGCTTCAGGTTTTGGCGGGGAACGGTGTTTCCTTTACCATACGCTCCCTTAAGCTGACCGGAATATATACTTACGATTCGCAGAATCCCACGCTTTTTAGGATAGCCCTTGTTTCGCCACAGGCCTTGCGCGATCTGATGGGCATGCAGGATTATTCGGAGTCGGTTAAGATAGATGATTCGGAGATTGATTTAATAGAAGAAAACAATTCCCTTGATTCCATAGATGACCTTTTCGGTGCTGCCGGCGATTTTGAGGGTAACGAGGCAGCGGACGGCCCTGAGCTTTTGCCGGAGACTTCGGGCGGGGATTCCGAAGCTTCTGCTGGCGTGGTATCGGACGGTAAAAGTTCCGTTTGGTCCTATATCATCTGCATGACGGATGCTTCGGCAAATGAGAATAAAATCATCAGGCAGCTGAACAAAGCATTCGGGGAAAATGAATGGGCGGTTCAGGCGGTGAACTGGCGCGATGCGGCTGGCGGTTCGGTATACATTTCCTTCTATTTAAGAATCATCTTTAACATTGGCATTGTCCTGATTCTTCTTACGGGCTTTATCGTGGTGAACAATACGCTTACGGTTTCTTCCATATCGAGGATAGGCGAAACTGGTACCATACGCGCTCTGGGTGCAAAGAGGGGCTTTGTGATAAGTGAATTCCTCTGCGAGACATCCCTGCTAACTGTAACATCCGGCATAATCGGCTGCATTTTGGGCTGCCTTTTTACCTTCATTTTGCAAAAGGCCCAGATTGGCATTTCCAACACTTACCTTATGCAGCTTTTTGGCGGAAAGACACTTACTCTTGCGGTTACCGCTTCAAATGCCATACAAAATATCTTTTTGTCCGTCCTGCTTGCCGTTGTGGGCTGCGTATATCCTGTTAGGGTGGCTCTTAGGGCAACTCCTGTTGAAGCCATGAGGAGGCAGGTGTAATGTTTTCTAGGGCGAAATTCTATGCAAATCTTGCGGTAAAGTCCATACTGCAGAACAGGGTCCAGTACCGCTCGCTTTTTGCAGTCTGCCTCTTTGGGGTTGCGATAATCCTTGCCTCAGTACTGATTACGGATGGAATGGTTCATGCGGTTCAGCAGAGGGCCAAGCTTTATTACGGCGGTGACCTCCAGTTTATGGGCGGTTCAAATGACTTTGACATTCACAATCCGGGTGAATTCCTTGAAAAGATAAGGCCCCATGTTGCAGATGACGTGAAATTTTACAAGCGCTTTGACTATGACGCGCAGAATTCGGCATTTTACTACGAGGGGCAGAAGATTCGCCAGAGGGTCTTCAAGGGTGTCGATTTTGAGGCCGAGGAAGATCTGTTCAAGAGCTTTACCTTTGTGGAGGGTGGGGCTCATGCTTCCCCTGAACACAACACGATGATTATATCCGAACCAATAGCGGACCGTCTTGGAATTCATGCGGGGGACATGATTACCCTGCAGCTTTACACGATAGGAAACTATACCAACACGATGAACCTTGTGGTTTCCGGAATATTCCAGGATGCCAGCCTCTTTGGAATGTACACTTCCTATATAGACATACAGAGCCTTCGCGAGGCAACCGGCTACTCGGAGAACTATACAAACAGGATTTGCCTCAACTATGGGAAAAGGTCCCCGTCTGCAAAGGAAGTACTTTCCCTTCAGGCCGCTTTGGAGAAGGAATTCAACATGTTCCCTCTCTCGGACGACAAGCAGGCTTTTTATGCTGTACTTTTTGACGATGTTACGCCAAAGCCTATTTATGCCCTGATTACCCTGGACGCAAACATAAAGGACTTGCAGATGGTCATAAAGGCACTTTCCTTTGTCACCCTGCTGATTACCGTGATTTTGGTGGCCATAATTGCAGTCGGAATCGGCAGCACCTACCGGGTAATCGTTATGAAACGCATTACGGAAATTGGCATATACAGGGCCATTGGCATGAAGAGTTCCGGGGTAAAGAAGGTATTCCTCTTTGAGACTTTCTTTCTTTTGCTTGCAGGTTTTGTTAGCGGAGTGGTTCTTGCCCTGCTCATATCCCTTGCGGTTTCCTACCTGAACCTTTCGGTAATACCGGCTTTTGACATTTTCCTGACGGCTGGACGGCTTTTGCCCAAATTCAGCCCTGAAAAATGGCTTTTGCTCTTGGGGATTATAGCTGTAACTACGATATTGTCTGTGTTGTTTACGATACGTAACGTCGTTCACATTAGTCCTGTGAACGCCTTTGCAACAACCGCTTGATTTTAGGAGTGTTTAATATGAAAATTATATCTAAAGCTTCATTTTTATACGCGTCTTTCCTTCTTGCAGCAGCTTCCGCTTTTTATGCGCCAGAACTGCATGCCCAGGGCACTTCAGCTTCCCAGGCAAAGGCCCTTCTCAAAAAGACTGACCAGAGCACAGCCTTTATGGATTCCGACTTTGCGGCAAACTATTCAATGGTTCAGAGCAAGCCGGGGCAGGGCAATTCCAACGTACAGGCTATAATGTACCGCCGCGATTCTGCCCAGTCCTATACAATCCTTATAACAGCCCCTTCAAAGGACAAGGGAAAGGGCTACGTCCAGTTTGACAACAGCATCTGGTTCTACGACCCGGCTGACAAGCAGTTTGTCTTTACAAGCTCCCACGAAAGGTTCCAGGGTTCAAATGCAAACAATTCTGACCTTGTGCCACAGCATTTTTCTACCGATTATTCTATAGAAAAGTTTTCCGACGTAATGCTTGGAAAGCTTGACTGCGTGCTTTTTGAGCTCAAGGCTTCTGCAAAGAACGTTGACTATCCTACGGTAAAGCTTTGGGTTACAAAGGAAGACGGCCTTATCCGCAAGAGGGAAGACTACAGCCTTTCCGGACAGCTTTTGCGCACTATGGCGATTCCTTCCTACCAGAAGTACGGAGCCCACTCTGTTCCCGACAAGATGCTTATCGTGGACAACCTGCGCGGAAAAAAGATAGACGGTAAAATGCAGTATGAAAAGACCCAGATTACCGTTACCAATGTTTCCTTTGCAAAGCAGAGTGATAGCGTTTATACTAAGAAATATGTGGAAATGATGAGCAAATGATGTTTGGTTGGGGGAATTTTGAAGGTGCTACTTTAGCCGGTCGTTATAAGGCCGGCAGATTGTTTATGCATTTTTTTGCGCTTGCCTGCCTTCTTTTTGCGGGGCTTTGCTTTCCGGTAAGGCTCTATGCGCAAGGCGGACATGGCGGTTCTGACGAGATGGATGACCTTGACTCCATGTTTGAGGATTCCTCTGATTCCGTTGGAACTGAAAGCACTCCGGTAGCAACTTCTACTTCCCCTTCGATAAATTCCCCTGTGGGCAACATAGTCTTTAACGGCAGCATAAAGGCAAATTTGGGCTACATACAGAAATTCCTGCCGGAAAAGGATAAGTCCCCCTATGCATCCTTTTATGCTTCAGTCGGTTTTACAGCCCGCCCTTCACAAGTCTTATGCCTTAAGGGAGATGTTCTTGCAAAGTTCCCGGACATGGAGTGGGACGTAAGGACCCTTTACTTTGACTACATTCTGCTTGACCGGGTTTATCTTACCGGCGGGCGGACTGGTACAAAGTGGGGAAATTCATTCATATTTGACACCAACATCCTGGACGATGCAACCCTTTCCGTTGGCGACTCCTCCGTACTCGACACGGATGATGACGATGAATTTTGCAAGGACTTTTTTGGCATTGCAACCATTCCCATTGGCCGCGGAGAGATTCAGGCTCTGGCCCAGTATTACTATAGCGGGCCAAATCAAAAGCTGGACAAGGAATTCCTTAGCTTTGCGGGCAGCATTGAGTATCCCTTTGGAATGTTCTCGCTGAAAGCCTTTGCCAGGAATTGGCCTAGTGCAATTACAAAGACCCAGCCGATAAGCCCTGTGGTTGGCCTTGAATTTTCCGGTGACCTTTTTGGCTGGCACCTTACCTCTTGGGGAAAGCTTCATACGAAGGTTCCCGACAAAAAAATTCTATACACTTCCTATACCTGGAAAAAGGAAGACTTTGACTATGCGAAGTTTGTTGGCGGCGTGAGCAGGCTCTGGCAGTTTGGCAAGGATGGCCAAAAGATTGGCTTTGTTTCTGAATTTGAGACTGTTTTTGACAACCGCGATAAGGAAAATGGCTCAATAGTTACTAATAGCGTTGGCTTTACCGGTTCCTGGCGGCACATAGCGGGCGGAATAGTTTCTGCAAACGTGCAGTTTTTTCACAACATAGATGACACCTATGGTTCGGTGATTCCAAGCCTTTCATTTTCCGGTCTTCCCCACGGAACTGTTTCCTTCCTTGTACCAATATTTTACGGAGACCAGACCACAACTTACAATGAGGTGAATATCGTTTCTACAAAGGAAAAGCCAGCGGTTCTGGTTGGCCTTGTGTTCAGCCTGAATGCTGACTTCTAATTATTGCGCTGAAAAATAGAAAATGTAGTCGTAGAAGCCTTCCGCCTGTGAGCAGTGGGTGACTATTATCCAGCCATCATAGGTTTCCTTGCTTATGTTGCGCGTTACGATTGTCATGTAGACGTTGTTGTCCGCCGTATCGTAGGACTCTGCGAGGTTTTTCTCTGCAAAGTCGCGTACGTTGTAGTCTTCCTTTTCTATGTTTTCTTCCGTTATGCGGTAAAAGTTGGTAAGGTTTATTGATTCGCGAAGGTTTTCGGCAATCTTGTCCGCATTGCTCCATTCCTTGTTGAAGTTGTAGCGCGAATAGGAACCCATGTAGTTTACTATAGCATCATCCTTTGTGTAGGCATGTGCTGTTATTGCTGCCGCAAGGAGTAGGGCAAAGATTGCTATTTTACGGGTTGTATTCTTCATGTTGCACCTCCAGAAGACCAGAACTTTGCAAGCCTTTGTTTGCAAAATTCCAGTCCTTTATATATAACAAGCGGCAGTAACTGTTGGTTACATTTAGTCGATTTTTGTCATGTCGGCAACGTCTTTTTCGTAGTCTACGCCTTCCACGTCAAATCCGTTTATGCTAAGGAAGTCGTGGCGGAGGCCTTCAAGGTCTGTGAGTTCCGCTACGTTTTCTTCCTTTACGCTTGCCATGATTTTGTCAACTTCCGCCTGGACTGCAGGGTCAAGCTCCCAGTCGTCTATGCGGATGCGGCCTTCGCTGTCTACAGGAACGGTTCCTGCTGAGTTGCCTTCGCCCGTGTAGAGGCGTTCTGCAAAGAGGCGTTCCATCTGTTCAATACAGCCTTCGTGGGTTCCCTTTGCCTTCATTACCTTAAAGAGGGCTCCAAGGTAGAGGGAGATAATGGGGATTACCGCGCTGGACCTTGTAACAAGACCCTTGTTTTCGCTTACGTATGCGGCTCCACCGAGAGGCTTAAGCATGTCGCTGATTGTGTGGGCCCTTGCTTCCAGGTCTTTCTTTGCGGCACCGATTGTTCCGTCGCGGTAGATTGCG
>JAILHV010000073.1 GCA_024695625.1 Treponema sp. | reverse complement strand
TTGTTTACCCTTCGTAAGCTGATGCCGGTTTCTTCCTGACAGTGCCTACAGGAAGCGCTGTCTCCGGAAATAAAAACTGCATACCCCTTCTCCATTTTTTAATATACTCAAACCGACTGCTCCTTATTCTTAAACAGCCTGTACCAAACCAAAAGAATGTTGTAATGCAACCAAGGGAAAATCAGGAAAACCTTAAGAGGATTCTTAATTACCTCGTGCCAAATTTCTGTATTGCGGTTAAAAGACGTTTCGCTAACACGCTTGATTCTGTCGCCAAAGATTCCTATTGCATCGCGGTAATAGAGGAAAATGCTGGAAGAAAAGCGGTTGCGCCTTTTGTAGGACCAGCAGTCCTTTTCCTTTATTCCTTCACTGACGAGTACGAGCGATGGGGAAGCCTTGTAGATTGCCTGAATAATGTCGTCTTCCACATTTTTTGGATAGTAACCAACGTAGCGGCCAACAACCTGCAAAGTCTTAAAGGTGTTCATTACGTTTTTTGTTGCAGCCATAACGGTCTTTTTTCTTCCGCCAAGAAGATAGATTGACTTTAAGTGGGTCTCAAGAATAGACATTATGCTTATCAAAGTGTTGAACGGGTTGTGCTTTAGCGGTATGTCCTTCTTAAGGAATTTTGCGCCCAGCAAGATGCTCTTTGATATGGGAAGAACAAGGTCTGCGTTACGCACGCACTCTGCATAGTCATTACGCCTGCGGGCTTTGAGCAAGTCCCAAATGGAAAGGAAAACAATCTGCTTGGTGCCTGGCTTTGCAAGCATTTCCATAATCTGACCTTCCATGTCAGAAGCAGAGCAAATGTCTACCGGAACATTTAAAACATTTATTCTTTGAACTGCCATAATTCCTTCTCCACAAGAGCACTTTGAACTGCCGCAATCCCATACAGGGCAGCCGTCTCACAACGCAATATATTGGTAGCAAAATGAATCCCCTGCACCCCATTCTGCGTAAGATAGCTATATTCTGCGGGTGAAATTCCTCCCTCTGCCCCTACAAAAAGGGCCACTGCTTTTACATCTTCTACAGATGCAAGCACCCTATGCAAAGGCATTGTGTTTTCCGTCCGCTCATAAAGTACAAATGAAAGATTGTTTTGCTGCGCGTTAATTTCTTTTAAGTGATTGTGCCACAAATCAAGAGATTTTTCAACAGATAGGCTTGGTGAAATTTGAGTTTCCACAGGGGAACCGCTTTGCTCTCGGGCTTCCGTAACAATTCTTTCCCAACGGCCGTCACTGTCGGAAGTCTTTTTCTGAACTGATTCAAGGGAACCCCTCTGGCAAAATTCCCCTTCCACCGGAATGATTCTGCTTACACCGCATTCCACCGCCTGGCGGACAATAAGCTCCATCTTGGCAGGCTTTGCGGCAAACTGAAAAAGCCACAGTTCTGCACCGGACTTTTGCGCTACAGGAAGGGCTTTTGCCGCAGATTCCTTGCTGGAAGAAGCAATGGAAGCCCCTGCCAGCTGAAGCACAAGTCTTTTCTTTGCAGAATCAACAGAAGCAACCGTCATCTGCTGAAGAACGCCCCCCGGAAGCCTTACGTAAAGCATGTCTCCGGGCACGCAACGCAAAACCGCAGAAAGGTAGCGGGCTTTTTTTCCTTCTATATATAGGCAACCGTTTTTGTCTGGTTCAGTTTCTGCTACAAACTGGCGCATGGGCTTTACAAAGACCTATTTCTTTGCAGGAGCAGAAGATGCTTCCTTTTCTTCCTTAGCCTTACGCTCCGTTTCTATCTGCTTAAGGGTCTTTGCCTTTGACATAAGGGCAGCAAAATTCTCGTGTTCAATTATGTTAAGTGCTTCCTTAAGCTGAAGGTCGTAGTCAAGGTCGTAAAGGCGTGAAGGCTTTGCCCTGTCACATTCGTTGCGGATAAGCTTGCGGAGGATACGCGGCTCAAGGTTATAGGTGCGGCGCAAAATTTCCGCATAGGAATAGATGTCGTCCTCCGTCATTCCAGGATGCTTTTCCACATACTGCTCTATTTTACCTGAATCAAGAAGTGAAGCATAAAGCTTTGCCTCTTCTTCCGTGAACTCAGGGTATGCAACTTCCCTGTCCGGCGGAATGCCAACTTTGTCTATGTTAACATCGCTTGGAGAATAATAGCGGGCAACGGTAATCTTAAAGCCGTCTTTGTTGATAAGCGGAGTCGGAATCTGGACGCTTCCCTTTCCGTATGATCTTTCTCCAACTAGATAGGCAACCTTGGCATCCTTTAGCGCACCGGCAAGAATTTCACTGGCACTGGCACTGGCTCCGTTTATAAGGACTATAACAGGCGTTCCCTTTGCAACAGTAGTTTCGTGGCGGCTTGCAGTGTAGACGGCATTTTCCATGGCAAGGCGGCTCTTTGTAGAAACGATAATCCCGTTGTTTATGAATTTGTCCGCAATGTCCACCGCAGCAGTCAAAAGTCCACCGCCATTGTTGCGGAGGTCCACGATAATTCCGTTTAGCTTTGAATCCTTAAATGAATCAAGGGCTTCCTGCATACGCTCTGCCGTTGTTGAAGAGAATTCAGAAAGGCGGATGTAACCAGTTTTTCCTACAACACCGTATTTTACGGTCGGGTTTTCTATTACGGCACGGACTAGGGTACGCTTAAAGGTAAGGGTCTTTCCGCGCTTGATTGTAACTTCAACGCTTGTGCCAACGGTTCCGCGCAGCTTGGAAAGCACTTCGTCCATGGTGATTGTGGATGTGTCCACTCCGTCTATTTCAGTAATAAGGTCTCCAGCCTGGATTCCTGCCTTTGCACCCGGGGAATTGTCTATTGGCTGGGCAACTTCTACGTAGGCAGGCTTGTCCGGCTTGTTTTCCGTAGGCTTTGTAATGCTAAGGCCTACTCCGCCAAAGCTTCCGGTCGTGGTGTCTGTAATGCTTCTCCAGCTGGATTCGTCCATATACACTGAATACGGATCGTTAAGGCTTTCGAGCATACCGCGCAGGGCACCTTCGTAGAGCTTTTGCGCGTCCACTTCGTCTACATAATTCTGCTGTATATAATAGTAGAGAGAATTAATGATTTCCAGATACTGTCTGTCTTTGCGGGCACTGTCATCTGAATTAAGGGATGACTGGGCAAAACATTGCGATGCAAAAACCGTCAGCCCCAAAAAAGCCGCAGTTAAAATTACTGTCTTGCGTAAGGATTTTATAGAAATTTTTTTCATAGCCATTTCCCTTTAGTTTATCCCTAAGTTATATTAATTTCAACAGTATAACAAAAGATTTGTTACATAACGAAGGACACGGGAATCAGTATTGAGCTCCACTACCAGTTCCCCTGCACAAATACCACCTGCTAAAATAAATTGAAGAACAGTCAAAATGAGCTAGCGGGTCCCAGTTGACGGAAAAAATCAAGGAATTCTCCCTAAAGGGTCCCTCCTTGCTTTTTTCCTACGTCCCACTAGCTCATTTTGACTGTTCTTTGCAAACCAAATTATGTAGCACGTGCAAGCGCAAAAAATCTGCATTAGCACAAGGAGCCTAGCCGGGATTGGAACACCTTTAGTCCCGCGCCAGCGGGATGAGCGGCGGTTAGTCCGCGAAGTGTGGAAAGCCCGTAAAAAATGGCCTCCTTGCCATTTTTTACTACGAATTTTCTGCGAAAATTCGCCAATTCCTTTGCAAACAAATGACGCGCCCTCCATGGCGCTGCCTGTGGGCAGTGTAAAAAATGGCAAGATGTTCTTTTCCAGGAAACATTTGTCGAACAAGGCAATTTGCTCCAAAAGAATAAGGAGGTATACGCCTAGAAAAAAATTATAGACTTTTAGCTATTTGTTATGGTATAATGGCAATTATGCAAATAATACCCGTTGCAAGCGGTAAGGGCGGTGTGGGAAAAAGCCTTCTCAGCGCAAACCTTGCCATAGCTTTAGGACAAGCAGGAAAAAAAGTTCTTTTAGTTGACCTCGATTTGGGTGCTTCAAACCTGCACCTTGTTATAGGCCAGCCGTCTCCAAAAATCGGAATTGGAACTTATTTGACCGGCCAGTCTCAGTTTTCAGAAATAATCACTAAAACCGACTACGAAAACGTTGATTTTATCGCGGGAGATTCTGAGATTCCAGGTCTTACCACTCTCCGCGCCAGCAAAAAAAACGAGCTCATAAAGAATTTTGAATCGCTTAACTACGATTACCTTATCCTGGACTTGGGAGCAGGAACCCACCTTGCAATCCTTGACATGTTCATTCTGTCTCCGCAGGGAATCATCGTTACGGCTCCAACGGTTACGGCTACCCTTAACGGCTACCTTTTCCTTAAGAACGTGGTCTTCCGCATGATGTACAATACCTTTAGGCGTGGAACCCCGGCATACAACAAGCTTGAAAGCCTTAAAAAGGATTCAGCCGCGCTGCAAAAGCTTTACCTGCCAAACCTTGTAAAATCCCTTGCACAGGTTGACCCGGAAAACACAAGGCTCTTTAACCAGCGTCTTGCAGAATTCCACCCCCGCATGGTTCTTAACATGATTGACGATCCAAAAGACGCAGACCGTGCGCAGAGAATCCGCCACTCTTGCAAGCAGTTCCTTGGCCTTGACCTTGAGCATCTTGGCGTTATTTACCGCGACTCTTTGCAGGACAAGGCTCTTGCTTCAAGGCTTCCGGTTATCATTTACAAGCCACAGTCTTTAATTTCGCAGGCAGTTTACCGCATTGCGGAAAAGATAATGCATTCTGCTACGCTAAAGTTTGACGACGACTACGACATCACCCAGGCTTCCGACTTTTCTTTCCAGGCAGCGGAGGAAGAGGCAACGGACGACTTTAGCGCAAAGATGTCTTATGTTGAAGACCTTATCGGCACAGGGGCTCTTACTACGGGCGAACTTGCAGAGGCAATAAAGCAGCAGCAGTACGAAATCTCTCACCTTAAGGCAGAGAATTTGCTGCTCAAGAAAAAACTTGTGGAAGCGGCACGACAGGGGTTTAAAATCTAATGTCCAATTTTCTTCTATATATTAAATATCCGAGCTGGATTCATCCGGAAATTTTTCCAAACGTACCTGTTTTAGGCCTTTTGCGCTGGTACGGCTTGATGTATATTTTTGCATTTGTAACCGCCTTTATAATCCTTCGCAAGGAAAAGAATGAAGGTGCGCTCAATGCAGAGGGCTATACGGCAACCGATGACGACATTTTTAGCTTTATCGCATGCGGAATAATCTTTCTGCTGATTGGAGCCCGCGTTTTCTCCACGCTTGTTTACGACACGAGCGGAAGGTATCTAAAGGCACCTTGGCTTATCTTCTGGCCATTTGACTCCGTAACAAAAAAATTCACAGGTCTTGCGGGTATGTCTTACCACGGAGGCTTTATTGGCGGTCTTGTGGGAACGCTTTTGTGGTGTCACTGGCACAAAAAGCCTACCTTAAAGTGGATAGACGCTATTGTTGTGGCAATTCCAGCCGGATACACTTTTGGCCGCATTGGCAACTTCCTGAATGGAGAGCTTTACGGAAGGATTACCACTATGCCTTGGGGCTTTACCTTCCCCCACGCAGAGCCTTTCTCCTACAGTTTGGACTGGGTTAAGGAATTTGCCGCCCAGTGCAAGATGGTTATTCCAGAAGGATTAAAGCTTATAGACTTGCCTAGGCACCCAAGCCAGCTTTACGAAGCACTTTTTGAAGGTCTGGCAGTTTTCCTGCTTTTGTGGAATGTCCGAAAGCACAAGCCCTTTGACGGTTTTCTTACGGCGCTTTACACTATATCCTACGGCTTCGTAAGGTTCATAATAGAATATTTCCGCGAGCCGGATTCAGACCTGGGCTACAGGATTTCAAAGGACGGGAGCAAAATCCTTTACCGCAACACATCCCTCTTGAACCTTTCAACAGGACAGATTCTCTGCTCATTAATGATTTTGGGCGGGCTTGCTTTTATGGCAATCCTATACTTCCGTAACAAAAAGAAGGCGGCACCTTGTACACCAGAGAACTAGAGGAAGCACCGCAGTCTTTTGTCCGCAAAGGCAAACCTGTATTCGGAACCTTTTTGAATCACCCGGAGCGGCTGGACATACGCGGCGTAAAAAACCCCTTCTATACCTTTCCCCTGCCAACTCTGCTTTCCAACCTGCGCATAAAGAGCCGCCTATCATTTTTCTTTAGCCTTGGCGACTACATAGGCTGCATAGACTTCTACGATTCAAAGATATTCGGCATGGCAGAAGTGAATTTCTGGAACATGCAGACAAAGCAAAAATATGTCTACCGTTCAGTCATGGGGCCAAGAAAACGCTTTGTTCCCCACAAACTTACAGCGGCTTCAACCTCCAGCTACAAAAAATCCCGCTACATAAGGATAAGCTGGGACCGCAAGACGGACAAACTTTCCGTAATTTTTAGCCTAAAGGGAGACAGCGTACGTCCAAACGCAAATTCAGCCCTCATAGCACGCTTTAACTCTGACCAAATGACGGAGCTAACCTGCATTTCACCTTCCCCAACACGCAGGCGCTGCTCGGCCCACTATTATGCCACTTTGCCCTTGCACGGGGCAGTTACGCTTATTCCCAAGCATTCGGATGCAATCACCATGAAGGACTGCGACGGCATCTCTTTCTTTGAGATAAACCGCACTTACATGAAATTCATCAGCCACGGTGAATTTGTTACCGGCATGGGTTGCGTCAACGGAAAGAACATTTCCTTTAGGATTCAGGCCAGCTCCCAGGACGCAGTTGACCAAGACAAGTACAACAGCAACGTTTTGTTCTACGACGGCAAGCCAACACCCCTTCCGCCTGTTGTAATTACCCATTCTTATGGTATAATGAATAAATGGATTATTCAGGACACGGAGAATATGATTGATTTAACTTTTTCGCCTGTTTCCGATAATAAGAATATAATCAGCGCGATTATCCTTCATTCTGAATACCATACAATATACGGAACTTTTGAAGGAGATTTGCTTACGGCAGACGGTGAAAAAATATCCATAAAATCGTTGCCGGGGATAACAAAGAAATATTCTATAAGATTATAAGGGGAGCATAGACATGTCTGATTCAAGTAATAAAAAATCACGGGCCTTCGCACCTGGAACTCTGGAGCAAACCCGCAAGAACATCGGCGCAATCGACCCAATCGAAGCCCTGGAGATGCAGAAAAAACTCGGCGGAGAAATACTTCCGGAACGTCCAACTCCTATTAACCCGGACACATTGCCAAAGCGCAACCGCGTTGTTGTTGGCGGCCACATAAAGGCTTCCGGCCTTTCTTCCAGCGACATTTCTGCAAAAAGCGCAGCCCTTTCCGCTTCTACGGACCAGAAAAAGGCATCTCCTTCTGTAAACAAACTAGTAAAGGGCAGCGGCAAGGCACGCAAAACTGACGAAGACCTTCCTGCAATCACTTCTCACAACCTAAAGCTGATGAACCGCCTCATGCAGTCGGAGGAATACAACCTCAAGCCCGACTTTGGCTTCTTCAACTTCCTCTTTGGCCTTTCTTCAAAAAACAGGGAAAGGGTTACCCGCGAATTTGGTGAATACACAATAAAGCAGCACGTAGAGCACATGCAAACCTTTATTTCCACGCTAAAATCCTTTATTCAGATTGCCCCCGCAACCTACAAGGCAAAAATAGCGGCAGAAACAGACCTTAAGTTCAAGTTCCTGCGCACAGTGGGCAAATGGTCAATGCGCAACATAAAGATGCTTGCCCTTACGCTTGAAGACCAGGCGGCAGACCTTACGGTTCCAATGCTCATTCCATTCGTAAAGGCTGTCTACCACGAGCTGATTACCATCTACTACATTGGCGAACAGCAGGTTCCAGCCCTTATCAAGGAAGTTTACGCAGACATAAGCGCCTATCCGGCAATTGATTCCTCAAAAGTGCAAACTCTTGCAAAACAAGGAATTACGGAATGGATTTATGTCTACAACCAGATAATCAAGGGCATGTACCCGCTTCTTATGAGGATGTGCTCTTCTGAATACGTTGAATTCCCGCGTTTCTTTACGGCACAGATAGTTCAAATCCTGGACTTCCTTGGACTTTCAAAATTTGACCTTCTGCTTCCGGAAAAGAAAAAGAAAGTGGACGAAGCAGCTCAGAGGGAAAAGGAAGAAGAGGAGCGCAAGAAGCAGGAAGAGGCTGCAAGACCAGTTGCCGGCAAAAAGGATGAAATCGTAGAAGCAGGCCTTAAGATTCTTGAGCAGCTTTTCCCCGATGCAGGCTTCTCAAACCTTGACTCACACCCGGACATGTTCCCCTACTTCCAGCCGCTCTACAAATTCAATGACGGCTTCAACATGCTCAACCCAAGCAACGGACTTCAAGTGGCGATTGTCCTTATTAAAATCATCGACGATCTCTTCCACGGATGCCGCAACATCAACTTTAACCTTAAGGCAGACGAAAAGCTTGGCTACATGGACGATTCCATCACAGACGTTATGGGTGACTGGGGCTTCTACATTGACGACACCTTTGAAAAGAACTATGCGGAATACCTGCGCAACTTTATGAACACGCTTTACACTCAGGGCGACTACGCTTCCACCAACTACGGAAAGGAACTCATAAACACAATGTTCTGGGGACAGAAGCTTTACTTCCTTCCACACCTTAAATTCAATGCACCTACGCTTTCAAAGCCAAGGTCAGACAATAAGTTTACGCCCATCTACAACCGCACGGAATACATCCGCAAGGTCTTTACGGTACTTGCAAGGCGCATAGACGAAAACGCACAGGCCAAAAAGCCGGTACTTGGTGTAATCAACACTTGGGACCGCTACAACTTTGAAATTCCAAACATAATTTCCAAGAGGCTTGATGTTCTTTTGGGAGCAAAACGTCCGGACGACACTACAGCCGCAACAAATGCAAACCTTATAAAGTACACCCTCTGCATAGTGGCAGTTCTTGACTGGTGGCTCAATAACACGGAAAGCCCTGCTTACACAGCAGACTCCAAGGACTTCTACCGCACGTCAGGCAACAACGGGGCTCCGGAATTCTCAGTCCCTGAGCGTACGGACCAGAACCAGCTCTTTGCAGACGGAGTAAAGAAAGCTATAGCAGAAAGGCAGCAGTAAGATTTTAGCAAAAGAATGCAAGGCCGAACTTGTTGAATTGACCAACAGGTTCGGCTTTTTTATTTTACAAAAGCTATTATTCCTTTTCTTCCAGCTCTTCAGGCTCTACATCTTCCACGGCATCCGGCTTTATCACAATTGGACGGTTGTGCCAGGTGTAGAGTAGGGTTATAACCGCAGCTATAATAAAGATGCAACCCAAGGCCCGCACAATCAGTATTCCAAAGTCCTGAGGCAAAAGAAAAAGAATCAAAGCTATCAAAAGACTGCACAGGCCCTGGGTAACAAAAGACTTTGACACGCCCTTTTCCACATCCAGGCCCTTTAGCTTAAAGGCCAAAAACAGACATGCAAAACCTTCCAGTATAAGGTAAACTGCAAGGACATAAAGCATTATGCGGACAATCTCCTGCACCGCGGTGAACAGGGCAAAAGGAGCCGCCACTGCCGCAAGCCCCAGCACTATGCTTACAATCCCCTGGACAACAATAACCCGGCGGAACACAGTGTCATCACTCACGGAACGCATCCGCGCAATATCGTAAACCCCTTTGACCGCAGAAAAAGCCCCCAGAAGAACAACCATAACCCTTATACACGTTTCTGGTTCAAGCAAAACAAGAAGACCCACAGCAACCAGTAAAATCCCAGAAAAAATATTCTTCTTATCCATATCCTAAATGATAACACAAAAAGGCAAAACTTAAAGCACAAACCGCAATTTCTTGCTATTCCATCCTCGGCTTGGTGTAGATGTAGAATTTAGGGGCGCGGTAGTCAATATGCCAGCCCCCGGAATAAAAGCCGTTGTCGTTTGCAAGGGGACTTACAAAGATAACGTTTAGAGCAGGGCTGCCTGTTTTATAGATGAATTCATTTGAAGTCCATTCCTGCCCCGTAAGCATAGCATATTCCGCCTGATCCTTTACCGGGGTGTAGACAGATATTTTGTAGGTCCCGCTTTTCATGTCCAAGTGGACAACTGTTCCTCCGGAAAAGCATCCGTCCCAGTAGCGGTGAAGCCACTTTCCCTTCTTTTTGTTTATCTCGTAGTACCAGGAATAGGAAATGCTTATTATGGAAGAAGAAGCATCGTTTCCGTCCATGTCCGTAACCCTAATCATGCAGGGAACAATATTCATATTACCAAAATTTTCCGGGCGGTAAATCTCAAGAGACCTTGCCTGGCTGCAAAAAAACTGGAGAAAAAAAAGAAATGCTGAGCAAAAAATCAATCTGGCAAGATGGCTCGTCTTTTTTATCATGGTAAATTCCTATTCATCCTTGGCAGGATTCTTGTTCTTGAGGAATTCAGGCTTCTGCTCCCTGAATTTTTTTGGCGTAAGGCCCACCATGTTCTTGAACACCTGGACAAAATGGCTCTGTGAACTAAAGGAAAGCATGTCCGAAATCTGCATGACCGAATAATCCGAATTGAGCAACATCTGCTTTGCGTAGATAATCTTCTGCTCACGGATATAGTCTGCCGGGCTAACCCCCATCTCGTTCTTGAACAGATGCGACAGATAGTTTTCCGAAAGGTCTGAAACCTTGGCAAGCTCGTCAATCTTTATCTGTCTGGTAAGATTTTCGTAAATATAGTTTATGCACTTTAGCACAGGCTTTGAAAGGGATGCCGGTCTTTTTAGAACCCGCATTCTTCTGGTAAAGTCCATGACCATGTCCGTGTACACGGCAACAACACTCTGTATGTCTGCACATTCGTCCATCTTTAGGATGTAAAAATCACTAAGGGTGTAGGCCTCTTCGTTTTCCATGCCGGAGTCTATGCAAAAGCGCGTAATAAGGGCAGCCGCAACTACAAAATGATACTTTGTATTACGCAGAAAATTCAGGGAAAGCTTACCCTTGCCTTCCTGGTTTACAAAATCGCCCCGGGCAAAATTCTGCTCAACAGCCTCTATGTCACCGCTTGCCACCGCCTCGTAAAAGTTGTATTCGTCAGACGGTTCACAGTGCTTCTTGTTTTCCATGCGCTCTTGTTCTTCAAACCTGTTCCACGATTCTTCCCGCATCTTTCCCTCAACTATAATTTGCCATATTTAATAGAAAAAAAAAAGTAGTCTTGCGGTACTTTTATATGCCAAGGGCTTTCGCGGGTCCCACCAATTCCTGTCTTGCTTCTTTTTGCTCAAGTAATTGACAATATGCGCTTAACAGTTTATGTTAATAGATTGAAAAATAAGGTGCATTTTTGCGCCAGACAGTCTTTTTTGAGGTAAGGTCTTATGGACAAAATAAAGTATGATTTTTCCGTTGAAACTTTAGGAGAATGCAAAGTCCGCTCTCCAATCGAACTTTCACATGAACACGGTGATTTCCGTGCAACTTACGTTAAGGACACATCCTACGTCCGCAACCTGGTGAATGTTTTTGAGGACGACAAGGGCGATGCCAACGATATGTCCAACCTTATGGAAAAAGCAGGCCCAAGGGAAAACATTTACTTTAACCCGGCCCATGTTACAGCCGGTATCTGTACTTGCGGCGGCCTCTGCCCAGGCTTGAACGACGTTATCCGTGCAGTTGTACGCTGCCTGTGGAACCGCTACGGAGTCCGCAGAATCCGTGGCATAAAATTCGGCTACAAGGGATTCTTTACCGAGCAGGGCTTCAACACAGTAGACCTTAACCCCGACAACGTAGACACAATCCACAAGATTGGCGGTTCCTTCCTTGGAACTTCACGCGGAGGCGGCGACCGCACAAGCGACATCGTTGACTCAATCGAGCGTCTTAACATCAACGTTATGTTCATAATCGGCGGTGACGGAACCCAGCGCGGGGCCTTGGACATTGCAAACGAAATTGACCGCCGCGGCTTGAAAATCGCCGTTGTTGGCATTCCCAAGACCGTAGACAACGACCTTCAGTTCATAGACCGCTCATTCGGTTTTGAAACAGCAGTTCAGAAGGCAACCCAGGCTATCAATTCATGCCACATGGAAGCCCACTCACAGATTAACGGTATTGGTCTCGTAAAGCTCATGGGCCGCGAATCTGGCTTTATTGCTACAGCAGCTGCCATTGCAAGCCACGAGGCAAACTTCTGCCTTATCCCGGAAGTTCCATTTGACATGGACGGTCCAAACGGCTTCCTTGCCCATCTCCAGGAACGCCTTGAAAAGCGCCACCACGCAGTTATCGTAGTAGCAGAGGGTGCAGGACAGGAGCTTCTTACAACAACCAACCAGACAGACGCATCCGGCAACAAGAAGCTTGCAGACATTGGCATCTTCCTCCGCGACAAAATCACGGAATACTTTGCAAACAAGAGCTTCCACATCAACCTCAAGTACATTGACCCAAGCTACGAAGTACGCGCATCCGTTACAACCGCAAACGACTCCATCTACTGCGAGCGCCTTGGAAACAACGCCGTTCACGCAGCAATGGCTGGTAAGACAAAAATTGTAATTGGCCTTGTTCACGACAAATATGTCCACATCCCAATCACAATGGCAACCCTCAAGCGCAACACCGTAGACCCGGAAAGCTCACTCTGGCGCGACTGTTTGGATGCTACACTCCAGCCAGTTTATATGGTAAACAACATCAACACAGTTACAGAATACCAGCGCAAGACAGCAGAAGAAGCCAACCAGAAGGCCATTGCAAGGCTTGAAAAAGTAAACGGCATGGGCAAGAAATAATTATTCATTAAAATTCGCATTTTGGGGCAGTTTACTTCTTGTAGACTGCCCTTTTTTCAGTTATAATTATTGCAACAAAAGTATGGAGCCGTTACTATGGAAGAGATTTCTTTGGATGAATTTGGTTTTGGAACCGAAGAAGTTGTTCAAACAGAAAGCAACAACGACGCCTCAAAACCAGGTTTGATAAAAAAACGTACCCTTCCATTGCTATTAAGTGCATATCTTATTACCCCGCTTATCTGGGGCTACGTTGCATGCTTCATGGGCGCAATGACCCTAAGGGAATTTTTCCATACCCTTGCAGACCCAATACTCTACATCTTCCTTGCAATACAGCTAATCCTGCCGCTTGTTACCTTCCGCTGGTACAAGTCAAACATAGAATCTTACGACCACTCAGAAAATTCAATCGAAAAGCTGAACAAAACCGTCCGCATCTTTGAAAACATATCAATAATACTTCCCATACTCTGCTCCATTACTCTGCCCAACATCTATTATTCGCGCTATATAGCCAGGGGATTGCGCTGGGAAGCCTTCCTGGGAAAGCCACCGCTAATGTACCTTGTTGTGCTCATCATAGGTGTAATACTCATCTTTGGAGCCTTTGTCTACATCCTTTTCCTACAGAGCGTTGAGCACTCAATAGACTGGCTGCCCTACAGGACAAAACACCAGACCCTTTCCCTCATAGCCCGCGTAGTGGCAATTTCCGTGGCAGCACTCACAGGCATTAGCCTTATACTTTTTTCCACCTTCCTCATCCCCAAGAACCGTCTGATGAGCAACAGCCTGCTTGCCCTGCACATCCTTCCCGTTGTGGGCCTCTGCATACTCATGGCCGTAATAGATTTCTACACTTGTATCCGCGACGTAAAGCTCAATCTAAAGGACATTGCAAACCAGGCAAAAGAGCTCAGCATGAGGAACTACACCGCCAAACCGGTATCAATAATACTCCGCTGCGAGCTGGGCGACCTTGTAAACGACATGAATTCATTTTCGGACACCATGCGGAACCTTCTGACCGGCTTTAAGAATTCAATCATCCTTTCCAACGAAAATGCCACCAACTTGTCCATAAACATGGAAAAAGCCCTGGAGCAGGTCACGGACATTATGGAGCACATCCAGGCAGTCCGTGACGAAATGAACAAGCAGGCCCAGGGTGTACAGGAAGCAAACGCAAGCGCAAACCAGATTCTTGGCAGCATCAAAGGTCTGAACGCAAACATAGAAATGCAGGCTTCCTCCGTAAGGCAGTCATCCTACGCCGTAAACAAAATGGTGGAAAAAATCCGCAACATAACGGAAGTCCTACATGACAACTCCAAAGCCGTAAATTCCCTTGGCCAGGCATCTGACGAAGGCCGCAAGAGCATACAAGGAGCCGTAAAGCTGGCACAGGACATCATCGGACGCTCAACTTCGCTTATGGAAGCAAGTGCAATCATCCAGAACATAGCAAGCCAGACAAACCTTCTCGCAATGAACGCGGCAATCGAGTCGGCACACGCGGGAGCCGTAGGACAGGGCTTTGCAGTCGTTGCTGACGAAATACGAAAACTTGCGGAACAGTCGGCAAAGCAGAGCAAGTCTATACGCGACAACCTCAAGGGACTCTCCAGGGCAATCCTTAACGTTGCAGACAGCACAAAGGAAGTCCAAGACAAGTTCGACATCATCTATGAACTCACCCAGACAGTCCGCATGCAGGAAACAGAAATCATGGATGCCGTTGAAGAACAGGCAAAGGGAAACCAGCAGGTCTTGGACACAATGGAAGAAATCACCCAAAACACAGGCCACGTAAGGGACGG
>JAILHV010000096.1 GCA_024695625.1 Treponema sp. | reverse complement strand
GTCCGCCGCTCTCATCATGTGCAAGCACATGAATCCCGCCCGACTTGCATGCTTAAGACGCGCCGCCAGCGTTCGTTCTGAGCCAGGATCGAACTCTCCATGATTTATTCTCATGGGCCGAAGCCCAAAAGATTCCTTCATTAAAGCTCCGCTCCCCTAACGCTCTTTCATTTTCTCTTAGGATTGCTGGTTGCCGCGGATGATTCTCCGCGGACTTGTGTGTGTGTGTTCCTTTGGCTTGCGTACAATTGCTGTACTTATGTCTTTGTTTCCGTCCCTTGGCATTTCAAGCTTTCATACCGCCGTGTGTTGCGACGGTGAGAATGAATATACCACACTCACACGCGCCTGTCAACTGTTTTTTGCATTTTTTTTGGATTTTTTTGCGTTTTTTTTTGCGGGGTGCGGGAGGCTTGCCACCCTGAGCCTGACTCAGGGTCTGTGCAAGTTATGGCATGCAGCTTTTACTCGGCCCTTCGACGGTGCTCAGGGACCGAGCGTGCCGTCATGCTGAGCTTGACTCAGCATCTGTGTAAGATAAAATGCCGGCTTTTACAGATCCCGAATCCACATTCGTAGCAAGTGCGTGAGGATGTGGCGCAGCGTTCGGGATGACGGATGCCGACTTCCACGCCGCCCCTTCGACGGAGTTCAGGGACACAGCAAGTGTGGTGCACGCAGAATGACTACTTGCTTTTTTTACCATAAAGTGCTATATTATCCACATTCTGGGGATATAGCTCACCTGGTAGAGCGGCTGGTTCGCAATCAGCAGGTAGTCGGTTCGAGTCCGATTATCTCCATATAAATTAATGCTCTCTTACCAAAGAGAGTTTTTTTTATTTTTAAAGCACTAAGTGTTAGAAAGTTTAGGACTCGAAGCGTAGGGAGCGCCGACCAAAGGGAGGAAAAGGCGGCAGGGAGGCCGCCGTCAGCGACCGGAGCCAGCCTGCAGGGAAGCAACAGGATGGATTTTTTCGTACTTGATAAAAATTAAAAAGCGCACGGAGGCGCGGCTTAGCAACCCGGAGATTTGCAAAGCGAATCTCCGATACCAAACAAAGTCCACGGAGGGATTTTTCGTACTTGAGATAAACCTCAAAGCCCATGGATGGGCGCTTAGCAACTCAAAGATTTGCCGTGCAAATCTTTGATCCTTAAAAAAATCCAAGGAGGGATTTTTTTAGGGCAGGTCTTACGCCGCCGTGGAGGGGCGCCAGTTGCCGCAAAGCGGCAATGACCGTTAGGGAACCCCGGAAGGGCGGTGGCGCAGAGGCATGTTTGCCGAGTTAGCCGATAAGCCAGATGGTTGAGCCGGGCAAGTACCGTCCAAATTATTTTTGTTGATTATTCCATAGAATTTTCATATATTATATAGAACAGAAAGGCAACTTTTTGAACAACCCAAAGACTGAGGGCCAATATGAGTGATGATGACAAGAAGAAGGACGATGATCCTTATGATTTTTTTAGACTTAGCGTGGACGACGACAAGAACGACGAAAAGAAGCCAAAGGGGCGCAAACCTTTTCCTTTTCTAGCCGTTCTGGCAATAGTGGTTGGTGCGGTTTTGCTGATGAACATGTTTTTTTCAAGCAAGCCCAACGACCTTGTTGATTTTTCAAAATTCCGTGGGCTGATAGAAAGCGGCCGAATTACGCGCGTTGTTTTGGGAGATCCGTATTTTGTAGGCTACGGGCCGGAAAGCCATGCTGCAGTTTCTGCGGAAGAACAGAGATGGTCTCCATTCAGCTTCTCTTCGGCAGATGACGATGAGGGCCGTCCTGTTTACCGCACGAATGGCCTGTGGTCAGATGACTTTGAAAAGCTGCTCATAGAAAAGGGCGTTGAATACAAATTTGAATCGCGGCAGTCGGGCATTTTCCTGCAGATTCTTTTGAATTTGCTTCCATTTATTCTGCTTTTTGCGATTTACTTTATTGCCATGCGCCGTCTTGGTGCCGGGATGAACAGCATGGGCATATTCGGCGGCAACGGAAGAAGCAAGGCTGTGGACGAAGGCAAGGTAAAGACCCGCTTTAGCGACGTTGCCGGTGTTGACGAAGCGAAGGAAGAGCTTGTGGAAGTTGTGGACTTCCTTAAGTCTCCAAAGAAATACACGGACATTGGCGGAAAGATTCCAAAGGGTGTACTTTTGGTTGGCCCGCCAGGAACCGGTAAAACACTTTTGGCACGCGCTGTTGCAGGCGAAGCTGGAGTTCCATTCTTTAGGATTTCCGGTTCAGACTTTGTGGAAATGTTCGTAGGCGTTGGTGCAAGCCGTGTACGCGACCTCTTTAGGACGGCACGCGAAAAGGCTCCCTGCATCATCTTTATAGACGAGCTTGACGCTATCGGAAAGAGCCGCATGAACAACCTTGGCGGAAACGACGAACGCGAACAGACGCTCAACCAGCTGCTTGTAGAAATGGACGGTTTTGACAACGAAAAGGGCCTCATCATACTTGCCGCAACCAACCGCCCGGACATACTTGACCCGGCACTTCTGCGCCCGGGACGCTTTGACCGTCAGGTTTCGGTAGACAAGCCGGATGTTAAGGGACGCGAGGCAATTCTCCGCATCCACTCAAAGAACGTAAAGCTTGACTCTTCCGTAGACTTTGACTCACTTGCACATGCAACTGCAGGATTCAGCGGTGCAGACTTGGCAAACATAGTAAACGAAGCAGCCCTTCTTGCCGTACGCGGAGGCCGCAAACAGGTTACAATGCCAGACTTTGACGAAGCAATAGAAAAGACTGTAGTCGGTCTGGAAAAGAAAACACGCGTCATGTCGGAAGAGGAAAGGAAGAGTGTTGCCGTTCACGAAACGGGACATGCCCTTGTTACGGTATTTACAAAGAATACGTCTCCGGTCCACAAGATTTCCATCATCCCGCGAGGAATGGGTGCCCTGGGCTACACCATGCAGCGCGCGGAAGAGGAAAAATTCCTTAACACGGAAAAAGACCTTATAAACGACATAGACATACTTCTTGGCGGTCGCGCGGCAGAGCAAATTTGTCTTGGGGTTGTAGACACCGGGGCAGCAAACGACATTCAGCGTGCCACGGGGATACTCCGCAGCATGATTACCCAGTACGGCATGAGCAAAAAATTCTACAACGTAACGCTGGGAAAAAGCGGACGCGGCTATGCTTCGGGAGAGCCGGAACTTGTGCGCGAATACTCCGAGGAAACGCAGAAATACATTGACGACGAGATTGCCCGCATGATGGCAGAACGCTACAAGCATGTAATTGACCTGCTTTCCAAGCACAAGGATTTGCTTCTTTACATTTCCGACCAGCTTTTGGAAAAAGAGACAATGACCGGAAAGGAATTTGAAGAAATCGTAAAGGCTGAGGACCATTGCATTCAGATAATGAAGCAGAAAAAGGCAGCAAGCTCAAAGTCCGAAACTTCCAAAGCGGAAGCTGCAAAGGCCAAGCTTGCAGAGGAAAAGCCCCTTGCAAAGAAAAGGGCAGGAAGGCCAAGAAAGGCAAAGGCAAGCGAGGAATAGGTCATGAAACTTTACTCAAGGCACCACATTGTTTTTGCAGTCGTGGCGAGTTCCGTCGTGGCTGCAACAATTTCCGCATTCATAAGCAGGAAGGTTATTTCTAACGGAAAGGCAGCTCCCAAGGCAGAAGCTCAGTCTGCAATTAGCCTGACTGTCTCAGACACGGAACAAGCCTCCGCAGAATCTTCCGGGGACCAGGTTGCCCTTCAGACAAACACTCCAGCCCTGCAGATTGTGGCGGCAACAGACGGCGGCTACACCCAGGACGAGGCGCAGAACATTGCGGTCTACGAAAAATGCAACGAAGCAGTAGTCAACATCACCACCCAGGTAATGGGCTACAACTGGTTCCTTGAACCTGTGGTAACATCAAGCGGCTCTGGTTCAGGCAGCATAATAGACAAGCGTGGCTACGTGGTAACAAACGTCCACGTAATAGAAAACGCAAGCACCATCAACATCTCACTTGCAGACGGCAGCACATACGAAGGCCGCGTAATAGGAAAAGACACGGAAAGCGACATAGCAGTCCTAAAGTTTGAACCGGCAGCAAATGTAGAGCTAAAGACAATCGCCTTTGGAGACAGCGAAAACCTAAAGGTTGGCCAAAAGGTCATAGCAATCGGAAACCCCTTCGCTCTTGAGCGCACAATGACAACTGGCATCATCTCAGGGCTTGGAAGGCCTATCCAGGAAAGCGAAAACGTAATCATCCGCAACATGATTCAAACAGATGCCGCTATCAACCCGGGAAACTCCGGCGGTCCCCTCTTGGACAGCCAGGGCCGCATGATTGGCATAAACACAATGATTTATTCCTCAAGCGGTTCTTCCGCGGGAGTAGGATTTGCAATACCGGTAAGCACAGCACGCAGAGTAGTTGCAGACTTGCTCAAGTACGGAGAAGTTCGCCGCGGCGTAATGCGCATTTCACTGGTGCAGAACACAAGCCGCATTGCATCTTATGCAGGCTACGGCATCTCCACCGGCGTAATCGTAAGCAAAGTAAGCAGCGGTTCGGAAGCGCAAAAGGCAGGCATACAGGGAGGAACCAAAGCCGTTCAGTACGGAAGGTTCAACCCGGCAACAATTTACCTTGGCGGAGACATAATCACCGCAATAGATTCAATTACGGTAAGCAACTACGCAGACTATGCGAGCGCACTGGAAGACAAGCGTCCCGGCGATACAATCACAGTCACCGTCTACCGCGGAAGGGGCTACCAAAAAATCAAAGTAAAGCTGGAAAGCTCCCCTCAGGCAAGCACAAACTCATCAGGCAAAAAAACAAGAAGCCTTTAGCCTCCCGCTTGCTGAACTTCTATAAGCATCTGGACGGCAGGCCATCTTAAAACTGTGCCCGGCCCTACGGCTCCGGGCAAACCATGCAATTTCCCCGCTTTGCAGGGTTCCGCCTTTCGGCTCCATTGCCTGACGGCAACCCGCTACGCGGGCCCTTCCAATCGGGCGTAGGCTACACCCCATTCACGCAAACATCCATCTCTATCTTAGTACATAATCATTATGCAAAACATCCTGTATCATTTTTTCCTTCTTCCAGACCCTGCAAAAGGTAAGTGCAAAGAACAGGAAATGTACTGTAGCAAACCAATGTGCGGAAGCACTGGAATGGAGGTTAAAAACGCGGCAAAAAAGCAAGGGGGGGGGCTTTAGGCATGGAAATTAATTTTGTGTGCAGCGGAAGGCAAAGACGCTGAAAACCCGCATTGGAGCGGAACGTACCCGGCAGCGAAGCTTCAAGCCGCGCAGCGAGTTTAATTTCCTATTCCGCGACACCGCGGGTTTTCAGACGGATTTGCCTGGGAGCGGAACACAAAATTAATTTCCATGGTTTGCAAACAAAAGCTTTTCATGCTATTCTAAAACTAATGTTTTTTCCGCTCACTTCAACTCCGTTTTCGCACGCAGGCTATCGTGAACTTCTCCCGTCAAAGGAACTTGCCCCTTACGTGCGTTGCTTTTGGACTTCCTGGCACCCAAAAGAATCATCCCCACAAATCCAAGTCCAAGACACCCCCATCATTCCAGATTTATGCGCAGACATAATAATAGCAACAGACGGAACAGAAAACAAAGCAGACGGACGCGAAATATCTTCCATGCATTTCTGCGGCGTGAGCGACAAAATGTTTCTGTCATCCCATTCGCAAGGCAAGCACAGAAGGCTTTTCGGAATCAGATTTTATGCCTGGCAAGCTTCCAATTTTTCTGACCAGCCTCTCATAAAAACCGCAAACGGATTCTTTGACCTGCAATCCCATTTCCAAACAGCCAAAAAACTTCTGCTTGCAAAGCTTTCACCTGTTATGAACCTAGAAGAATTCAAGCAGCTTGCCCAAGAAATGCTCCTGCAACTTCTTTCCCGCCCTGCTTCAAAAAAGCCAGAGCAAGCCCCTCTTGTTCAAGACGCAATAATCCAGATGATTCGCACCCGCGGCTCTCAGCAACTTTCATCTATAATAAAAGACATCCACACAAGCGAACGCCAGCTGGAACGATTTTTCGCACAAGCACTTTCCCTTTCACCAAAAAAAGTTTCGTCTCTCATCCGCTACCAAAGCCTGTGGCAAAGCGCCTGCCTTTCAAAAAATTTTGACGTTCAGGATGCAGTGGCCAATTACGGCTATTTTGACCAGGCACATCTTTTAAACAACTTTAAAAAATTCCACGGAATGAACCTTACACAAGCCCGCAAACTTGCACTCAAGTCAAAATAACCTGTCGGATTTTTACAATACAAAAGTCATAAGAAAATATATAGTAAAAAAACAAATGGAGGAAATATGAAGCTAGAAGGATTCGGAATTTTTGTAAAAGACATGCCTGTTATGGTACGCTTTTACCGCGACGTGCTTGGTTTTGAAATAACAGAAGACGAAAATACGACGAACGTTTTTCTTAAAAAAGACGGCACCTTGTTCTTGCTCTATGGCAGAAAGGACATTGAAAAAATGACCAGCTCAAAATTCAACTACGCCAACAGCATCAGCGGACATTTTGAAATTGCCCTGGGAGTCAAAAACTACGCCGCTGTTGACAGCACCTTTGCAGAAGTAACAAAAAAAGGCGCACAACCTGTCATGCCACCCACAACCGAACCGTGGGGCCAGCGCACCTGCTACATAGCAGACCCGGAAGGCAACCTAATAGAAATCGGCTCTTTCGCAAAAGAATAGAACCACACATTTCTGCGGCAGAATTATCAGCGTCCAAAAGAATTAGTCTTTTATCTTATACACTGCCTGCCGCAAAAGCAAAACAAATAAAATCATATAAAATTATATAAACCCAAAATAAAATGCTTGTAATAAAATTTATGATAAAATTCCATACCTTGGACTTTTTAATTTCATCATAAAAAATCCTTGTTTTAATAACTGTTAAATAATAAAAGACTATAAGCAGTATTGATAAGTAAAAGAATTCCCAGTTTTTATAATTTTCAAAATTCGTAATCAACTCTATGCAACTATGAGTAAAAATCATTAAGCCAGACAATGCGATAAAGACAAATTGCATTCTGCCGTTATTTATTTTTTTATTTTTCGTTACCAACAAAAGCAAAGCCAAACTTACAAAAAGAACTATAAAATAAATACCGCCAAATTTTAAAAAATTTTCTACATGAAAACGGCTAAGCTCTGCCCCAAAAGAAAATAATGTATTGAACAAGGGAAAAGCCGGCAAGAAAACAAAGCCTAGGCAAGTTCTTAAAAGAGACTTATTTTTCCTTAAAAAAATCCAGCCTAGAACAGAAATAATATATGCAAAAAAATAAGCTGCCGTATGAAACAAAAAGACTTTATTAATCCTAAAAACAGCATCTATACCAAATAAAAAAGTGTAAATCATATATCTAGCCCCTTACCTTGTCCGGAGAGCGGCGGATGAATTGCTCCAAGCGGTCTAGGCGGGGTGTAAGAAGGTAGCGGTCGTCGTGCGGGGTAAAGAATTTGGAAAGCTTGTTTTCGCGCAAAAAGGACTGGAACTTCTGCATGTCCAAAGTGGCTTTTTGGTCAAACTCCTTGGCAGCCTTCCTAAGCTGGGTTCCAAGGTGCATGGAAAAAGAAAAGTCGATTGCAAAAACACCAAGGAAAATTCCAACTATAAAAGAAAACCAGGGGTGCTCCGTAAACCAAAGAACAAGGCGGTTAACAGGCGGAAAAAGAAGAAAGTAATACAGTGCGGAAAGCAGTCCCCAAATCACCGTAAACTTAGGGCAAATTATTCCCTTTATGTTGCCCCATTCCTTCGAATAGTCCCACAGCTTTAGGTTCATGCCCTTTATAAAGACAATGCCCGCAATATATTCAATCAGGGTCATTGCAAGGGCCATCACCACAAACATGAGCAGGTAGTGCAAAATCCCTCCCGAATCAAAGCGCGTAAAAAATGCTTCGGAAAGGCTCAAAACGTAAAGCACAACAACGCCAAAACCATAGAGCGGAAGGCAAGGCCCCGTAAGAAAGCCCGGGTTAAGCCACTGCCTCTTGGGATTTGCCGGAGAAAGAAAGCGCCTGTAAAAAAGCTCAAGGAACCAGCCAAGAGTTCCACCAAAGAAAAACAAAAAAGTAATTACGATAAAGCTACGGTATGCATTCATATTTTTTTCTGGACCAACTTTTATATTGCTAACCCGCTTTCCAGGGTCGCTTGAAACTTCGTTGCGAGAACCGGCTTTCGCCTCCATTGCCTGGCGGCAACCGCTTCGCGGCCCTTCCAATCGGGGGTAGGCTTTAATTTGCTAAAAGTGCAATTCTTAATGCAAACAAAAAATTCCCACAGCCTGCTCACCCTAAAAACAGCAAGCAAGTGTGGGAACAAAAATAATACTGGTCAACAGTATCATGCCACTGCCAGGAGCTTGGTAAGCGTAATCAAACCACGGCTCGGCAATTTTTAATCAAGTGCCAAGAACTATTTTTCTATAGCAGTAGTGTCAACTGTATAGTTGATTTTTTCACCTGCAGACTGCAAATCTGCAACAGTGATTTTGCTAAAGAGGCGTTCAAGGCGGGAGTTGCCCTGCTTAACTGCAACAGACTTAAAGTTCTTAAGAACATCCTCGTATGGCATGAACATAAGAACCCAGTAAGTTCCGTCGTCATCAACATAGAGGTTCTTCTGGATTGCTCCAGCTACAACCTGCTTTGCCTCTGCATCAAGTTCCTGCTGGTATGATGAATCAACACCGTCAAGGCTTGCGTCCGTATTTGAACGCTCAACGTTGTTAATCAAAGTGCCAAGCTTGTTTGCCAAGTCGCCCCTTGCCTGGAGACGGGCTGCCTTAAGAGAAGTAGCCTTGTCTGCATAGCGGGCAGCACCGGAACCATAGATTCCCTTCTTGCTTTCCAGTTCAGATTCATCAACAACCCAAGTAGGCAGGTCATTCTTTTTTGCAACCTTCTTTGAAGAAGAGGCACATCCAGCAAACCAAGTTGCTGCAAGAACCATAGAAAATACAACTAATAAAACTTTCTTCATGATATCCTCCTGATGAAGTTTTTTCTATAAAAAGGCCGCACTTTTAAAAGCGCTTCCTTAAATGCAAATTATTTGCTGTTGACAATCTCGCTATATAAACCAAACACCGCACCACCTACCCACGTTACAGCAGAAACCGGAATTGTTAAAGCGGTTCCTGCAACTCCTATAACGGAAGCCGTAGCATTTGCATCCGCAGAAATTGAACGCTTTACAGAAATTGAATTGTCGTAGGAATATGTCTGGCTTGTCTTTACCACGTTACCTTCCTGGTCAATGCCGCTTGTTATGTTTTCCACGGAAATATGGTTGTTGGTAAAGGCCTTGTGATATTCAGGATAATGCTTTATACCGTTGTTTGCCCTTGCCTCTGCCGCATTCTTCTTAGCCTTTTTTACGTCCGGCATCATCCACACCAAACCTTCATCGCTTTGCGTAATAGACAGGTAGCCGCCGATGAAGTTTACGGTTGCATAAGCCGCGCACTTTGTAAGGTTGTAGACGGTTGCCCCAACAACAACGAAAGGCTTTCCTAGAAAAGTATACAATATGTATGGAACGTTTAACTTGCTCTTTACCGTTACCTTTTCCGATGCTGAATAATCCCTTAGGCGGGTGTAGCTGGTTTCGTCCTTTACGCTGTTTATGAATGAACTTACCGCGCTGTCCTTGTAGACAAGCTTAACGGCGTTTGCAAAGCACACGTCAAGTTCTGCGGAACCACCGTCCTTGTGGACAAGCTTTGCCATTTCCGAAAGTGATGCGCTTCTTGCAACCCTAAAGCCCACGTCCTGGAATTTTCCCTTGCTCATGGGGGCAGATGCAGTGCTAAGAATTTCATCCTTTTTGTCCCTGTAGCCGCCGCCGCACACGCATGGCGCGGAAGAATCATGGCACCACTCGCCAACGTTTCCGCTCATGTCAAAAATGCCAAGTTCGTTTGCTTCCTTTTCGCCAACCGGATGAATGCTTTTGTCGCTGTTGTCCTTATACCATGCAACCTTTCCCGGCTTGTCCCCGCCAGAATATTTGTAACCCTTGGAAAGAATTCCGCCGGAAGCGGCATATTTGAATTCCTTTGGGGAAAGAAGACGGTAACCGTTGGCCTTTTTGTCAAAGTACCACAAATCGCCACTTATTATGTAGCAGGGTGTTTTCCCCGCCTTTTTGCTAAGGGCATTGCAGTATTCAAGCGCTTCAAGGAAAGTGACGCTTTCTACCGGGCAGGCAGTTCCCGTAAAGCGGCTGGGGTTACGGCCCATCACGCTTTTGTATTCCTTTTGGGTAACTTCCGTCTTGGAAACAAAAAAGCTTTCTTCTTCATTCTGGGTCTGAACAAAGACTTCGCTGCCAAAATCTATGCTTTTTTTGTAAATTTGGTCTTTTTCTTCTTTTTTCTCGGACTCAGAAAGGGCTCCTTCTACAATCTTTCCGTCCTTTGTCTTGAAGGTTCTTTCTGCAAGAAGGCTGTCCTTGTCGTAAAGCTTTACCGTAGTGGAGTCGTACTTGTCCTTGTCAGTCCTTTCTACGGCAGCCTCTGCCCTTAGTCCGTTGGTGTATACGGTTTTTAAAACTTTGCTGGTAGAAGAAATCTTTTTCCCGTCTTTAAGCAAAGAAGTTTCTTCTCCTGCCAATACGCCGTTCTGGTAAAGCTGGTCTGTCCTTTTTTCATAGACATTTGTAGTGGCACAAGAAAAAAACGAAAACGCAAGCACAATGGCTGCAAAATCTAAGGAGAGAACTTCTATTAACTTACGGCAAAAAAACTTTTTCTTCATATAAGATAATTATAGCACTTTTCCGCCAAAAATTCTACAGGAAACGGCAAGACAAAGTTCATCTTTATGTTCCTATGACCAGAAAGCCCCATAGACCTGCATAGCAAATCCATGGAGCCATCTTACCGAACTGCATTAAAAGCGGGAAATTTAGCGGTGCAAGCAGACAATATTGCTTGTGTTTCCGTAGCGGTCTTCTATCCAGTAATAGACATACTTGTTTTCGTACCAGCTGTACAAGTCGGAAGAGTGGTCAAAATAGGCTTCCTCATCTGTTTCGGCAAGCTTGTCGCCGTGGTGGTAAAGGTAGCTGCTTCCTCTCGTTTCCGATGAGTAATAGCGGTAGACTTCATAGGATTCATAGCCACCGTCCCAGGAAAGTTCCGCATAGTGGTTGCCGTTTGCTGTGTCTTCATGCATATCAACGGCAAGGTCAATATCCTCATCAAATTTGTCGCGGATATTCTTGCATGACGAAAGGCAAGCGGATGCTGATGCAAAAAGTGCTACAGCCAAAATTGTCGTAAAAAGCTTAAAATTCTTTTTCATATTCGTAAATCTCCAAAATATGTATCTTCTAATTGGATAACACAGTTGGAAAGCAAAGATTACATCCGTCTTTCCAAAGTGCCTACATAGGATAAGACACACGGAAAAGAAAAAAGTGTCACTTTTTTGCAAAAAAAATTGATGTTTTAAATGCTTGTAGCAGAGCAAGCACGGCAGGGATTGGAGGGGCGCGCAGCGTTCGCGGCTTGTCCGCGAATGGAGGCGAAGGCCGGAACCCCGGAAAGCCCGTAAAAAATGGCCTCCTTGCCATTTTTTACTTACAGGTTTTCTAACGAAAACCTGCGGCCTATTTATTGTAAACATTTGACGCGCCACGCTGGAAGCTTTGCTGCGTGAACCCGTGGCGCTGCTTGTTAGACAGAGTAAAAAATGGCAAGACTTTCCTTCACCAAACATTTGTCTAAATACAAAAGTGCCGCAAAAAAAATAAAAAAGCACCCGAAAGCTCCTGAGAGAACTTCCAGATGCCTTTGATTTTGAATGCGTTTTAGCCCAGGGACTTAGTTTTCACCACTGCCAACAAGGCACATCCATTCGGCCTCTGCACACAAAGTGTCGCCAACAAAAGCCTTTCCTGCCTGCTTTACCATGCGGGGAGAAACGCGCAAGTTAGTAACTTCCATGCGCACTGTGTCTCCTGG
>JAILHV010000050.1 GCA_024695625.1 Treponema sp. | reverse complement strand
TAAAAAGCGTGCAAGTGATGCAGGCTATACTTTGCCACATTCCTATGAAGGCGTAAGAATTTCTTTTAACAGCGAAGACATAAAGGGTTGGATGCTTCTTAGGCTTTCTTTGCACGATCCGGTTATGCCGCTTAACATAGAAGGCGCTCGTAAAGGAGACCTTGCAAAGCTTGTGGAAATTGCAAAGAAACTTACGGACGGATTTGATCGTCTGGAAAGGAAGTTCTAAAGCTTCACTCCATCTTTGGCTTGGTGTAGATATAGAATTTGGGGGCGCGGTAGTCAATATGCCATGCCCCTGAATAGAATCCGTTGTCATTGGCAACCGGGCTTACAAAAATCACATTGAGCGCGGGACTTCCAGTTTTATAGACAAATTCGTTGGAGGTCCACTCCTGCCCCGTAAGAGATGAATATTCCGCCTGATCTTTTACAGGAGTGTAAACTGATATTTTGTAAGTCCCGCTCTTCATTTCCAGATGAACAACTGTTCCGCCAGTAAAGCAACCTTTCCAGTAGCGGTGCAGCCACTTTCCCTTTTTCTTGTTGATTTCGTAATACCATGAATAAGACATGCTTATTATGGAAGAAGACGCATCGTTTCCGTCCATGTCGGTAACCTTTACCATGCAGGGAACAATATTCATGGCACCATAGTTCTCTGGACGGTAAATTTCCAGCGCATCCACTTTTGCAGAAAAAAACTGGGCGCAAAAAAGAAAGGATGCGCTAAAAATCAGTCTTGCAAACCGGCTTGCTGTAAAAGGTCCTCTTTTTCTTTTCATAACTAATCCCTGTTTTTAAGAAATTCGGGCTTCTGCTCCCTGAATTTTTTTGGGGTAACGCCAACCATGTTCTTGAACACCTGCACAAAATGGCTCTGCGAACTGAACGAAAGCATATCCGAAATCTGCATTACCGAATAATCCGAATTAAGCAGCATCTGCTTTGCGTAAACAATCTTCTGCTCACGGATATAGTCAGCGGGGCTAATTCCCATCTCGTTCTTGAACAAATGCGACAGATAGTTTTCCGAAAGGTCAGAAACCTTGGCAAGCTCATCTATCTTTATCTGCTTTGTAAGATTTTCGTAAATATAGTTTATGCACTTTAGCACGGGCTTTGAAAGAGAGGCAGGTCTTTTAAGTACGCGCATCCTTCGTGTAAAGTCCAGCACCATGTCGTTGTAGACCGCGACAACACTCTGAATGTCAGCACATTCGTCCATCTTTAAAATGTAGAAGTCGCTAAGGGTATAAGCCTCCTCGTTTTCCATGCCTGCGTCTATGCAAAAGCGCGTAATTAGGGCGGCCGTAACTACGAAATGGTACTTTGTATTACGCAAAAAATTCATAGAAAGCTTGCCTTTTCCCTCTGGATTCACAAAATCACCACGGGCAAAATTCTGCTCAACGGCCTCTATGTCACCGCTTGCCACAGCCTCATAAAAATTGTACTCATCAGACGGCTCGCTGTGCTTTTTGTTTTCCATGCGTTCTTGTTCTTCAAACCTGTTCCACGATTCGTCCCTCATCTTTCCCTCAGTTACAATTTGCCATATTTAATCGAAAAAAAAAAGTGGTTTGTGCGTATTATGTTGACATTTAGCCTTTAACAGTTTATGTTAATAGATTGAATAATAAGGTGCTTTTTAGCGCTAGACAGAATTTTTTGAGGTAAGGTCTTATGGACAAAATAAAGTACGATTTTTCCGTTGAAACTTTAGGAGAATGCAAAGTCCGGTCTCCAATTGAACTTTCACATGAGCATGGTGATTTCCGTGCAACTTATGTTAAGGACACATCTTTTGTCCGCAATTTGGTGAATGTTTTTGAGGATGACAAGGGCGATGCCAACGACATGTCCAACCTTATGGAAAAAGCAGGTCCAAGAGAAAACATTTACTTTAACCCGGCCCACGTTACAGCCGGCATTTGTACTTGTGGCGGTCTTTGCCCAGGTTTGAACGACGTAATCCGCGCAGTAGTACGCTGCCTTTGGAACCGCTACGGTGTACGCAGAATCCGTGGCATCCGCTTTGGCTACAAGGGCTTCTTTACAGAACAGGGCTTCAACACAGTAGACCTTAACCCCGACAACGTAGACACAATCCACAAGATTGGAGGTTCTTTCCTTGGAACTTCACGCGGTGGCGGAGACCGTGTAACAGACATCGTAGATTCCATAGAGCGCCTTAACATCAACGTAATGTTCATTATCGGCGGTGACGGAACCCAGCGTGGTGCCTTGGACATTGCAAACGAAATTGATCGCCGCGGTTTGAAAATTGCTGTTGTTGGTATTCCAAAGACAGTAGACAATGACCTTGAATTCATTGACCGCTCATTCGGTTTTGAAACTGCCGTTCAGAAGGCAACCCAGGCTATAAATTCATGCCACATGGAAGCCCACTCACAGATTAACGGTATTGGTCT
>JAILHV010000028.1 GCA_024695625.1 Treponema sp. | reverse complement strand
ATTTTACGTTCTTCAACTATAGCGGCTGCAATTCTACGGGAGAATTTTTCGTCTGAATACAGATAAATCATGTTCGCCAGTTGATCTTCCGGCATGGAATTTACTATATCTTCAGCACTTTCTCCTGCAGATGGATTAAGCCGCATATCAAGTTTCTCATCATGACGAAATGAAAATCCCCTCCCACTCCGCTCATAGTGAAAAACACTAATACCTAAATCAAACAAAATAAGGTCAGGATGCCTTTCAAGCGGATAGTCAGCATAAAAATCGTTGAACCAACCGTTGTAAAAAGACATCCGTTCCCCAAAAGGGGCCAAGCGTTCGCGGGCACGGCCTTGTATCTGTGCGTCTGCGTCCACGCCTGTTATGCTGAGTGAGGGATATTTTGAAAGAAAGTTGAATGAGTGCCCACCCTCTCCAAGCGTTGAGTCAATCATGAACGCATCTTTTTCAAAGCTTTCGCCCAAAGGAGAAAGGTATTCAAGAGATTCATTGAGCAACACTGGCGTATGGACAATTTCCACTTTTTTAACCCCGCACCGCACCCCATGTTAGCGGAAAAGCCTTGGGCAATCCGCAAAACAAGCAAAATACGGTTAGACCGCACAAACCGCACGCTGGCGGAAGCACGGCATCATAATAAGATGTCGCCAAAAGAAGCAGCAGCTTCTTCCAGTTCACTTTCGGTCTGAAGGTTATACCTTGAATAAGTCTCGGAATCCCACAATTCCATAAACTTACCCATTGCAAGGATGGCGCATTCACCACCGCTCTTTAGCGAGGCATAATCCCTAAGACTCTGCGGGATAGAAAGTCGGCCTGATTTGTCAAATTCGACTTGCTGTGCTGGCGCTATAAAGTGCCGCATAATCTTGCGTTTTTGAGGATCAAACACTGAAGCCTGGCCCATTATCTTGGAATTCAGGCTTTCCCATTCTTCTGTCGTAAAAAGCATGAGACAGTGGTCTAGGCCCTGCGTAACGACGAGTTCATTTTTCTGCAATACATTGCGCAACTTGGCCGGAAAACTAATCCTGCCCTTTTCGTCGAGAGTATTGCGAAAGTCACCGCTAAGCATTTCCATTTCCACTGCTCACCACTTTTTCCCACTAATTCCCACTTAACTAACATTTTATCCCGAAAAATTATAATGTCAACAAAAAAAAATGCCGATACTGTAATTTTTCCTTTTGCCGGGCAAGTTTTTACACTTAATATTTATAGTATATTTTTCAATAGCGTACTTATAGCGGACAGTCTTTATGACCACCACAAGTATTTTTACAATTGCAATATTAGAAAGGAAATCAATTTTCACAATATTTTCTTATGCAAAGCGACCTGAAATCAGTTTAGCGTGCAGCGGAAGGCAAAGCCGGCCGAAAACACGCATGGCTTGAAACTTCGTTGCGGGTACGGAGCGGAACGAACGAAGTGAGTTTTATTTCCTATTCCGCGACACCGCGGGTTTTCAGACGGATTTGCCTGGGAGCGGAACGCTAAACTAATTTCCATGCAATATTTGCAGCCGTTATTGAAGAACACTCAAATTTCCTTTATCATTGCAAAAATAGCCATGATAAACACGCTAAACGAATCGCACCTCCACAAGACCCTAAAGACCCTCTACTCCCTGGAACACGAAGCTTGCCAGACGGAAGCCAAGGCCGGAAAGTACATAGCAGACATACTTACAAAAGAAGGAAACGTTATAGAAATACAAACCGGAAGCCTAGCCCACCTGGCGGCAAAAATAATGTATTTCCTTGAACAAAAGCGCACGGTAACCATTGTCTACCCCCTGGTAACCCAAAAATACATACAGACGGAAGATGAGCAGGGCAAAACAATCCGCAAAAGAAAAAGCCCGGTAAAAAAGAACATATATTCAGTCTTTAGGGAACTAACCTCCCTCTGCCCCTTTCTACTAAAGAGGAATTTCTACCTGCACGTGGTGGAAGTAAGCGTAACGGAAAAGAGGACAGCCACAAAAGAAAAAGTCCAGTCTGCAAACGGAAGGCGGCACTTCCTCCGCGACTGGGTAAAAACAGGCAAAAATTTGGATTCAATAGAAAAAAAACACGTCTTCCACGGAAAAAAGAGCTACTCTGAGCTTCTCCCAAAGAGCGTAAAGGGGGAATTTAGCGTAACAGACCTTTACTGTGCGGTAAAACTTACGGAAAGCGGCATAAAACGGAACGAGATAAGCCTTATGGTATGGGTCCTTTGCAAAATGGGACTGCTTGAATTTACAGGAAAGAAAGGAAAGTCAAACTACTACAAAAAGAAATAGCCCGAACCACGGTTGGTGAGCCCAGTCGAACCACGGTTGGTGAGCCCCGTCGAACCACGGTTGGTGAGCCCAGTCGAACCACGGTTGGTGCTTCGCAGCGTAGCTTCCAGCGGTCCTGCGGCGGGCTCAGGAACCACTTGTCGGACCACCCGTCGAACCAAAAGAACAAAAAAAACAGCCCGGCAGCAAAAAGCCACCGGGCCATCCACATAAATATATCATGATGAAAGCGGGCACTTGTCCGTAGCCCCCAAAAAGAGGCCTGTTCCCCGCACACACAGGCGCGGGATTAGAAACCAAAGGTTCCTGCTATCACCATGCATCGCTCATGTCGTCTTCGTCTCTGTTTTCCATGTCGTACAAGTCTGTAACTGCACGAAGGTCATCAAAGTAGACGTAGTATGAACCGCGGGCTTCCATAGGATTGCAGTCAATGCGGAATCCTACAACGCGGAGACCTGGCTTGTCACCGTGGTATGCGCTCTGCTGGATAATTCCGTGCTCTGAATCTGGAGACGGAGGAATTGCAGCAGTAATCTTCTTCCATCCGCTGAATTCGAGTGAACCCATCCAGATTTCAAAGTTGTGGCCAAAGTAGTCCTGAACCAAGAGCCAAAGCTGGTGCCCCATGTTGCGTCCGCAGACCCAGACAGAAACTGTCTTTGTTACGCCTTCAATTGCAATCGGGCGGGCAGATGTGATGAAGAATGAGTTTACGCCACGGCGGAAGAACTCAGCCTTTACACCGAGAACCTTTGAATCGCTCATTTCCTGGTTGTTTGCGTCATTAAGCGGCTCTTTTGCAAGAGGGCTACCGTCAAAAAGGCGGCTTGAAATAACGCCATAGTCAGAAGAGATGTGTACGTTCCAAGAACCCTCGCGCTCAAAGCGGTCAACGCTTACTTCGCGGAGTGCCTGGCGTGCACTGTCGTTTCCAATAGCAGATGCATCAGGTTCGGCAACACTTACGGAACCGGACTGTGCAAAAGCAGCACCGGCAAAAAGAACTGCCGCTGCAAGAATTGTCAAATGTAATTTTTTCATATTAATTCACCGCCTCTCTTATTTTGCCTTAGCAGCTTCGTCTTTTTCGAATACATCTTTAAGCTCATAGCCATCGTAGATGTTGGACAATGTGTTTGTCGTGTACTTGAGCTGGTCAAAGAAGATAACGTAGTTGTCTACAGCTGCAGTTGCATCTGTGCGGATTCTGAATCCTACGAATGTCATGTCCGGACGGCCAGAGCGGATGTATGAATGCTGGCGAATCCATGTAGGAACGTTAAGAACGATGTTCCTCCAACCCTGGAAGTAAAGGTTTCCGGCCTTGAGCACGTGAACGCGGCCATCAGCATCGCGGACGAGAACTTCAAGCTTGTAGTTGTAGTTTGCACCCCAAACCCAGAAATCCATCTGTGTTACGGTTCCTACGAAAGGAATCTCGTGGAGGTTGCCCTCTGAATCCTGTGGGTAAACTTCAAACCAGTTGTCACCCTTGCGGTCAAATGCAACCTTTGCACCGAGGACGAGACCTTCTGGATCTCCTTCCTTGTGGTATGCGCGCAATGAATTTGGCATTGCTTCGAATGTTTTTACGATGGGATAACCTTCAGCTACAAAACGGCTGGCTCTTGTACCCCATGACCAATCCTGTTGTTCATCGAAATTATCGATAACAATTGTCTCTACAGCCTTTGCACTTGGTTGAGCAACTGCAGGAAGGCAGAATGCAAGCGCAAGAAGGCCGCCTAAAATGACTACGCCCTTTTTCATTCAAATCTCCTTGAATTTAAGCTTTCCCTGTTTTTTAAAAATACATGGAAGTAACTTTCTTTAAATATCGGCATGAAAGGCCCGAAAGTTTAGCGTTTTCTTTTTGTGGAAGACGCCAGATAACCCTTCATGTAGTTTATTATATTTCGATAATTGCTCTTTGTCAAACGTTTTAGTAAATGGGATTCCAAATTTTTTAAGGTATTGTAAACACAAGGCTTTTTTTCTTCTCTGGAGCACACTTTATGGTAAAACTGTGCCCGGCACTCCGTGACCGGTCAGAACCATGCAATTTTTACCTTGCAAACAATAGCGCCATGGACGGCGCGTCGTTTGTTAGCTAAAAAAATGGGCAAGTTTTCGCCAGAAAACTTGCGGGTAAAAATTGCACGGAAGCAATTTTCACCCGCTTTCCAGGGTTCCGCCTTTCGGCTCCATTGCCTACGGCAACCCGCTGCGCGGGCCCTTCCAATCGGGGCTAAGTTTTTATCGTTCTTGACTTCCACTAACAAGCCCATGGATGGGCGCTTAGCAGCACGCAGATTTGCCATGCAAATCTGCGATCCTTAGAAAAATCCAAGGAGGGACCCTTTAGGGAGGATTCCTTGATTTTTTCCGTCACTGGGACCCGCTGACTCATTTTGAATATTTTCTTTACAAAAGAAATTGTGCTACCCACATAAAGGCACGGCAGGGATTGTAGGGGCGGCGCAGCCGTTGCGCTAGCAATGGAGCGGGCAGGGACCCGCGGAACCCCGGAAAGCCCCTAGCAAAAAAAAGCGCCGCAAGAAAAAAATCAAGAATTTGAAAGGCAAGGCACCCTTTACGCCCCCAAATTTCCCCCAAAAAGCCTTGAATTTTTACTTGAAAAGTCTTATTCTTGTTACTGAAATCTATGTCAATAGATGAAAACCGATTTTTCAATCAGGAGCAATTATGGTAAGTTACAAAGAACTTGGCCTGGTGAACACAAAAGAT
>JAILHV010000025.1 GCA_024695625.1 Treponema sp. | reverse complement strand
GATTGAAGTTACAAGGAATATTGCGTATCCAAAGATAAGGATTTGGATTATGGTTCCGCTTGGGAAAACTCCCGCAAATGCAAGCAGGTTGAATACCACTACGTTTATAAGCTGGCTTACCATTGTGGAGCCGTTGTTGCGCAGCCAGAGGAAGCGCCTTTTGTCGCCGCATTTTTTTTCGGTAAGCTTCCACAGGTGGTGGTAGGCCCACACGTCATAGATTTCGCAGACCGCGTATGCAAAGAGGCTTGCAAGCATGACACGAGGCGTATTTGCAAAGACCGTGCGGATGGGGAGTGCCATTGTGTCCTGGCTTGCGGGTATGTATAGGAACCAGCTCTGCGATATGAGGATGAATGTTACGTTTGCCGCTATTCCAAGCTTTACGCAGGTGTTGGCTTCTTTTTTGCCGTAGATTTCGCTCATGATGTCTGTTGCCAGGAATGACGATGCGAATATTACGTTGCCCAGGGTAGTGTCCATTCCGAATGCGTGGACCAGAATAAGGACTTCTATGTTTGCGGCTATTGTGCAGATTACCGTCCATGCAAAGATTCCGTTTTTGCCGAAGAGCCTGAAGAATGCTACAAGTCCTCCAAAGAATGCGAATACGGAAAGCAGTAAAATTATTTCGTTTTGAAAGGGTATGGTTGGCATGTTTTTCTCCTTGTGATTGACGTGATTGACTTTACTGGTTTGATGAAAGTGATGAAAAGAGGCGTTCCTTGGCTGTACTTTCGTAAGGAGAGCCCTTTTTGGCGTAGTTTGCGAAGGGGTAGATGGAGATGCCCCCGCGCGGTGTAAAGATGCCTTTTACTTCCAGGTACTTGGGGTCAAGCAGCTTTACCAGGTCCTTCATGATTATGTTTACGCAGTCTTCGTGAAAGTCTCCGTGGTTGCGGAAGGAAAAAAGGTAGAGCTTTAGCGACTTTGATTCAACCAGGAATGGGCCCGGTATGTAGTTGATTTTTATTTCCGCAAAGTCGGGCTGGCCTGTCTTTGGGCAGAGTGATGTGAATTCCGGACAGTTGAATGTTACCATGTAGTCGTTTTCCGGATGTTTGTTGGGGAATTTTTCGAGGATTTCCGGTGAATAGTCCCGGTTGTAGCTTATGGAGCCGCCCAGCAGGGTAACTCCTTTTAGTTCTTCGTCCGTGCGCATTGCATAGACCTCCTAGTTTTGTTTTAAGTCAGGATGGAATTTCGAACTGACTGTTGGCAATGATACAAGTTGTGGGCTTTTTTGTCTATAGGAAAATTGTAGAAAAATTTACGCATTTGTGTCCTAAATTGCACTTTTATCGCAAATATATATATGGGGGATAAAAGGAATGGGGACATAAGTACTGGCATGAGTTCTGGCACAAGTCCTTTATTTTTGCCGCCACATATATTATAATTTAGGAGGCTTGCCCTATGAACTTTGGGGACAAAAACGTCAGGAAAGGGGTGCGCTATTTTGCAGACGGAAAGGAATATGCCGCTCAGGCTGGGACCGGGGCTTTGCTTAACCCGCGTGTGGACACTACCTTCAAGGCTATGCTTACAAGGAACACTTCGGAGGCTAAGGCTGCGCTAAAGTCTTTTCTTGAAGCTGCAACTGAGCGCAAGATAGCTAAATGGGAGCTTAGGCCAAACGACTTGCCCGTTTCTTTTGTTGGGCAGAGGGGCGTAAGCTGCGATATATCCTGCGAATTTGACGACGGGCTTGCTGCGGACATAGAGATGCAGGCGTTCAACCAGGTGTACGACTACGGAAAGCGGGCTGAATACCAGGTTTCTCGGCTCGAGGCCACTTACCTTAAGCGCGGGGAGTCTTGGGAAAAGGCACCTGTTGTTTACCAGATAAGCATACTGAACTTTGTCTATGACTTTAAGGGCGGGGCTAAGGGTGATGAGGGGAAAAGGCCGTCCCCGGTAAGCCGCTTTGCCATGAGGACACAGGACGGGAAGTGCCTTTCCAACACGCTCAACATAGTCTTTGTGGAGCTTCCCAAAGTTTACGGTCTGGAGGAAAGCCTTGATACAAACACGGCTTTGGAGAACTGGGCAATATTTTTGAAGGATGCGGACAATCCGGAGAAAAAGGACATAATAGACAGGCTTACCTGCAAGGAGAAAGGACTTATGGAGGCACAGAAATCGCTATCGTCAGTAAGTACGGACATGGACCTTTGGTGGGCGGAGTACCGGCAGGAAATTTACGAAAGGGACCGAATCTCCAGTATTGAGGCTGCCACTAAAAAGGGCTTGGCTAAGGGATATGAAGAAGGCATAAGCAAGGGCTTAAAAGAAAAAGCCATTTCCCTGGCAAAAAAGTACATGTCTATGGGGCACTCCGCAAAGGAAGCAGCCGAATTCGCAGAAATAGACGAAAGCCTGCTCTTGTAAGTTTTTCAGCAAATTTTTCTTATTCCCATTCGCTTGCATAAGATGCATAAATATGCAATAATAGTAAAAATTTTTTAAGGAGTTACGATATGGCAAAAATACATGGCGCATACACGGCAATGATTACACCCATGCTGAACGACGGATCTGTTGACTATGACGGATTTAAGAAAAATGTGCTGTTCCAGCTTGAACAGGGAATAGACGGTCTTTTGCCATTGGGTACTAGCGGCGAAACTCCTACGCTTTCAGAAGACGAAGAAGACAAACTACTTGATATAGCGATTCCGCTCGTGCGCGAATTCAACGCAAAGAATGGCAAGGACGTAAAGGTTCTTGTTGGAGCCGGCAGCAATAACACCCGCGATGCAGTACGCTACGTTGAGCGTGCAAAGGCCAAGGGCGGCGACTATGCACTCGTTGTAACGCCTTACTACAACAAGCCCAGCGACGAAGGCATTTTCCGCCACTTCGAAGCCGTAAGCAAGGTTGGCCTCCCAATAGTCGTCTACAACATACAGGGACGCACCGGAAAGAACATCAGCGTGCCTCTTCTTGAGCGCATCGCAGAGCTTCCAAACATTGTTGGAGTAAAGGAAGCAAGCGGCAGCATAAATCAGATGATGGAAGTTGTGGAAAAGATTGGCCTTAAGAAGCCGGACTTTTCTGTAATGAGCGGTGATGACGGCTTAACGCTTCCACTTATGGCGGCTGGCGGCGACGGTGTAATCTCCGTTGTAACCAACATGATTCCTGCCCTTATGGGAGAACTTGTTCACGACTGTCTGGACGGAAAGTTTGCAGAAGCATGCAAAATCCACTACAGGCTTCAGCCTTTCTTCCGCGCTGCATTCTGTGACGGAAACCCATCATGCATCAAGTATGCCATGAACTTAAAGGGGATGCCGGCAGGTTCAGTCCGCTTGCCTTTGGTTGAGCCAAAAGCATCAGCCCAGGAACAGATTAAGGCTGCTATAAAGGAATGTAACCTTTAGTAAAATGAATTGGGAGGGAAGGGGCAGTGCCTTTTCCTTACCCCTTTAGGAGACTTATTATGGAAAAGATAAATGTTGGCGTTTTGGGTGCAACCGGTATGGTTGGCCAGAGATACATCAAGCACTTGGAAAACCATCCATGGTTCAAGGTAACCTATGTTGCCGCAAGCCCACGTTCTGCAGGAAAGCTCTACAAGGATGCCGTTGCAAACCGTTGGCTCATCGGTGCAGACATTCCCGCAGACGTTCAGAACCTTACAGTTCAGGATGCAAATGACGCAAAGCTGGCTCTTGGCAAGTGCAAGTTTGTCTTTAGCGCACTGGAAATGGACAAGGAAGCAATCAAGGCTCTTGAGTCTGCCTATGCCGCAGAGGGAATCCCAGTCGTAAGCAATGCAAGTGCAAACCGCTGGACAGATGACGTTCCAATGTTGGTGCCAGAAATCAACTATTCGCATCTCGACATAATCAAGAAGCAGCAGGAGGCTCACGGCTGGAGCAAGGGCTTCATCGTAGTAAAGCCAAACTGTTCACTTCAGACATACATGATGCCCCTCCATGCCCTCATCATGGCAGGATACCCTGTAAAGCGCATGATTGTTACCACTGAACAGGCGGTAAGCGGTGCAGGCTATCCTGGAGTGCCTTCTTACGACATGATAGACAACATCGTGCCCTACATTGGCGGTGAAGAGGAAAAGACAGAAAAGGAATGCCTCAAGATTCTTGGCAAGGTGAACGGCTCAAAGATAGAAAACGCAAGCGCACCTGTAGTAAGCTCAACCTGTACCCGCGTACCGGTAATCGACGGACACACCGCAAGCGTAAACCTTGAATTTGACCTGCCGGAAGACAAGAAGCCAGGCCTAGAAGAAATTGAGCGCGTCTGGACAAGCTACACATCGCTTCCACAGGAGCTTAATCTTCCAAACGCCCCTGAACATCCGATTGTAGTCCGCCACGAAGACAACCGCCCCCAGCCCCGCCGTGACCGCGAGACAGAAAAGGGTATGGCATGCGTAATAGGCCGCCTCCGCAAGTGCAACGTATTCGACGTAAAGTTTGTAGCTCTAAGCCACAACACAAAGCGCGGTGCCGCTCTTGGTGGAATCCTGAACGCAGAACTCCTTAAGGCAAAGGGATTCTTTGACGCCCTCTAATCTTTAGCTGAATTATTGAAGCGATGAATCAATAAATCGAAAAATCATTTACAGAAGGGGAATTTTCCGAATGTGGAAGATTCCCTTTTTGTTTTCAGACCAAGAAAAATCTTCTCTGCTAATATTCAATCATTCTCTCTGCGGGTTGCTTTTCAAAATATTCCTTAACCCGCTCAATGCTCTCCTCCACGGAAGAAGCGTTAATCATCTGGTTCTGAAAGTAGTGGGAAAAAGAAAAATTCATGCAGTAGTAAAAA